>JABGQJ010000445.1 GCA_018648945.1 Victivallales bacterium | reverse complement strand
CGCCTAGCCAATCCACAACAGGGCATGGCCCTCCCCGGAATGCGCCACCATCGGCACCCTCAACCACACGAGGGAGCTGGGGACGCGTGTTCTCGTGCAGGAATCGGGGCAGCCAGCCAGGGGCACCACGCCTACTCTCGATCCGCCAAGGGTCCTGCTGCCTGAATGACCGCCGTTCCCCGCCAGTCATCCAGCGCAACATCGACGCGCCAGCCCTGCCCGTCCTGCCGCATCGTGACGCCGCCTTCCTGCCGCAAACCGCGCAAGTCGAAGCGCAGACAGACAGGCGCTTCCGGGTGAGGCCAGACAAAGGAGCCGGACACCGCCGTGATAGTGCGTTCTTTGCCCACCACCCACCCCTCGTGCAGCTCCACGGGCGTGAATGGGAACATGTGGTTCAGGATGCCGTACTCGCCACCGCCGGGCTGGCCCACTGCGGGAATCTCCGAGGTGTAGTGGCAGTAAAGCGCCCCGTGGCGCAGATAGGCGATGACCGCCTTGTGGATGATCTCGGCGTACTGAGTCTTGTGTTCCGGCCAGCGGCTGGGACGCACGCCGAGGGCAAGCGGCGCGCTCAACTGGGCCTTGGCGGCGCGCGATGCAGTCAGCACCTCGGCAGACGGGTTGAAGGTCCACTCCGCCTCCATGTACCCAACATGGTCGAGGGACTGGAGCTCCGCCGTGGAGCGCTTGCCGTTCACGTAGCAGATCTTGCCCTGGTCGGTGATGTGCTTGACCCATTCGCGCCTGGCGGGAGCCGTCATCAACCCCAGGCGCGCATGCTTGCTGCGGATGCGCCCGGTTACCGCATCGATATCGACGCTGTGCCCGTCCCAGCGGTCGTAGGTGCGGCTGTAGTAGTAGGAGAACGAATCGATGTAGATGCCATCGTAGCCGCAATCGCCGATCAGGAAATCGACCATTTCCTTGAACTTGCCGAACCAGTAGTTGTCGAGCGTCGGGTAGAGCTTGAGATTGACCCCACCGTCCTTGTAGGCCCCGGCATAGTGGAGGTCGATGACCGCATTGCCCTTCGCATCACGGAACACCGAATCGCGCCAGGGCGTGGCATCGATCACCGCCGTCGCCGCAGCGCTGAGGGAGAGGTCGTGGGGCCGCTTCGGGCCGCGCGGCAGAACCCCCTTGGCCTCGGTCCAGTAGGCCGGCAACGTGCCTTTGAAGAAGGACTCGGGGGCATAGTAGAGGAAGGTCTCGGTGTTGGCCAGGAACTTGGCGTCGGGCTGCACCGCCCGAATCTTGGCCATCGTCCCCTGGATCAGCTTCTTGTACTCCGACCGGGGCTGCCAGTATTTCACCGGCGAGTAGTACTCGAACCAAGGCGACAGCGAAAAGATATCGATCCGCTTGCGCTGCAAGTAGGCGCGCAACTTCTCAGAATCTTCCATGAGGGCCTTGTGCGGGTTGACCTCGGGCCGCCAGAACGAATACATGCCCGGGATGGTGGCATTGGCACCCCAATCGACGCGCAGCGCGTTGATGAATTCCCAGAAGTCGGGACCACCCACATAGATCGACCACGCGAAAGTATAGCTCTGGCCCCGCCCGAGACCGAAGTGATCGTTGTCAATCCCCAGAACCCGCCTCCCGCCATCCTCGACCATGTGGGCACGCATCACCGAATCGATGAACGCAGCCCCCACGCCCGTCCGCTGCCGACTGAAATGCACGGTTGGGTTCGCTGCCGTATCGCTGTAGACCGGCTCGTTCCTGATGCCCGACAGCCGCCACTCCTTGGCCTTCTCTCCGGCAATGAGCTCATGCCGAATCATGATCCCGACGTCATGGTCGGTCGTGTTGGTCAGCGTGTCCCGAACCCGGATGAACTGCCCGTCCAGCGCCAATTCGCGGCGGACGCTGTAGGCCTGTGTCTTTCCGGTCACCAGCAAGGTCTTGCCCGCTCGGGAAGTCCTGACCTGCCAATCGCCCGTCGGCGCCCACCAGAAGCGGTTGCTGCGGATGCTCTGGCCTTCCTCGGAGAAGCTGGATCGGCAGAAGGTCTGATCGCTTTGGTAGGTGATGCGCACTGCGCCGCCGGCCGATGCGGAGAGAGCGATCCCGCCGAAACTCAGCGTGACTGCCGGTTCGAACGCGGCCACGGCGGCAGTCAGGTCCTCGGTCAGGCTATCGCGTATCGACGCATCGGCAACGCCGACTTCCAAGCGGTCCACAAGCAATGGCATACTCGCCATTTCCGCCACCGTCTTCTTGAAGTACTTGGCCAAAGCCGCATTGGTCAACGTCAGTGTGTTCGGCCCGTCCGCTCGCACCAGGTCCGTGACATCAAGCAGGAACCAGTAGAGTTCGTCCCGATCCGCGATGAACCGGGGCTCAATGGTATCCCAGTCAGGCCCAAACACGGTCAAGAGGGCTGGTCTGTTGCCGTCCACTCGCTTGAAGTAGGCCTCGTTCGGCCATTTAGGCGAAGAGGTCTTCATGGCATTTCCCCGGCGGTTCAGCAGGCGTGGCTCACCACCAGGGGTGTAGGATGCCACGGGCTTGCCGTTGACCTCGAGACAGAGGAAGTTGTTCCAGCCGCCGAATCCAGGCGAGACCATCCGCAACCGGAACCGCATCACCACCAGTTCACCGGCAGCTGGGGCAAAGGCCGGGAGCGCCATGCGGACGACCACCGGCTGGTCGGCGGTCTTCAGCTTGACCATGCCATCGGCGGGCCGCCACCCGGACCGCAGATCCGCTCGCAGGGCGCGTGGAGTCTTGGTGACCGCCCCTGGATTGGCCATCTCGGGAGGCAGTTCCTGCGCGTGGCTTCGGCAGAGAGCAAGGAGCGCCAACAACGCGCTTGAGCACAGTCGGTGCGGTAGTCTCACAGGATTCCCCCACAGCTGACGTCCTGGCGATGCTTGCCAGCCGCAAGGCCCTCACCAACGTTCGCAAGAACCGCAGACTCCTCAAGTCACCTCAAGCAAACGGCTACAGCGTCCCCCAGCCACGAGGCAGAGAAGACGAAGTAGCCGGTAGCCAAGCACTCGCCAGGTGGAAAAGTCAGGACGCTGACTATCCACCTGGGAGCGCGACGGGAGCGATCAGTACCAGAAGATCGGGGCTGAGTACGCCGCTAGGCTCTTGTCGGTCACGGATTGGACATGGCCATCCATGAAGCCAACATTGATGTTGCTGCCGTGAGCGGGGAAGTCGGCGTATGACACGGACATGTTCCAGAGTGACCGGTGATACTGGCTGCCATCATGCTCGACAGGACAGGACCGGTGACTGCTGGCCCGGTTCTCGAAGATCAGTCCGTTCGCGGACGGTTGCTTCGATTTGCCGGCGGTGATCATGTTGCCGGCACGGCTCTCACAGATCGTCGTGTAGTCGCACTCGTCGCGTACCCTGTCGGTGGCCAGGGGAGCAAAATTCACGTCCCCACGGCGGAAACTCGGGCAATCAAAGACATTGGCGTCGCCCACATACGGGTACCAACGTGGGTACCAGTAGCTGACTTCGCCGTATGCCTCCCAACCGATGGTGAGGGTCTCGTTGTTGTCGTCAGCGTACATGATGCCGCCGAGGGTCAGCTGCTTCATGTTGTTGACACAACTGATCTGCCGCGCCTTTTCACGGGCCTGAGCCAGGGCTGGCAGCAGCATGGAGGCCAGGATGGCGATGATCGCAATCACCACCAACAACTCGATCAACGTAAACCGCAAGCGAACCCATACTGCAGAAGTCATCGTTTTGCACCTTCTATGCCATTTGCCTTGGGACACCGTGCCCACCTTGGGGTGGACGCTCGGAACGAAGAAAGCTCGCGATTATTGACCGCGTTTTCTGAATTATACAAGTGTGACCATGCTTTGCAAGGGCCTGGGGAAGCCGATCTTCTTACATTCACGGCTTCTTCACCTCGCCATCCCGCGCTATTTTGTGCGACCAATCACCGACAACCCGGACCCGGCCATGCCACAGCCTGCCAGCCGCCGCCAGTTCCTCAAGACCCTTGCCGCCTCGGCATTGGTGCCCGCCGCCTTCGCCGCCCTGGAGACGCACCCCAGCGTCCTGATGATCGCCATCGACGACATGAACAACTGGATCGGCGCCCTTGGCGGTCAAGCCAAGACCCCGAACATCGACCGACTGGCGGCGGGCGGAGTCCTTTTCACCAACGCCTACTGCGTCGTCCCCGCGTGCAACCCTTCGCGGGTTGCACTGATGACTGGCCAGCGGCCAGAAACCACCGGCCAGTTCGGCAACAACGGCAACTTCCGAGACCGGCCCGGGGGCGAAGAGCGGGTCACCCTCCCCCAACACTGCCGGGCCCATGGCTACGAAGCGGTCGCCGCCGGCAAGCTCTACCACAACCCCCGGGGCGGACGCAAACAGGCCAACCCTTATCCGATCCGGCATCCTGGGATGCCCAGCGCCGGGGAGGCATCGGCACGCCCGGAGTCGAGCTGTACCGGACCCCCGAGGGGCTGGCCAAGTGGCACCAGGGCGACCTGAAGATGAAGTACGCCGCCGACTCCCTCTTCTGGGGACCCATCCCGAACAAGACTGAGGAAACCCAGGATTGGCAGACCGCCGACTACTGCGCCGACTACCTCGCGAAGCCGCATGACAAGCCCTTCTTCCTCGCCTGCGGCATCTTCCGCCCCCACTCGCCGCAACTGGCACCCCAGAAGTACTTCGACATGTACCCCCTGGACAGCATCAACCTGCCCGAGGTACCCGAAGACGACCTGAAGGACGTGGGGCCACTGTTCCGCCGCAACTGGTCCAGCGTGGTCGTCGAGGCCATGCACAAGCACGGCGAGTGGCGCAAGGCCGTCCAAGGCTATTTGGCCTGCATGACCTTTGCCGACGACTGCGTCGGGCACGTGATGCAGGCGCTCGAACGCAGTCCCCAACGGGACAACACCATCGTCGTCTTCTGGACCGATCACGGCTGGCACCTTGGCGACAAGGAGAAGTGGGAGAAATTCACCCTTTGGCACCAGTCCACCAACTCACCGCTGGCCATCCAAGCTCCCGGCGTCACCAAGCCTGGGCAGGTGTGCCACCGCGCCGTGTCCTTCCTTGATCTCTACCCCACGCTCATCGAGCTGTGCAACCTACGCCCCCGTCAAGATCTTGAGGGCGAGAGCCTGCTGCCTCTGCTGCGCAAGCCGGAGACCCCGCGAGAACGTCCCGCCGTCGTGACCATGAACAGGAACAACCACGCAGTCGTCTGGGAGCATTGGAACTACATCCATTACCGCGACGGGTTCGAGGAGCTCTACGACCACCGCAACGACCCGCACGAGTACACCAACATCGCGGGCAAGCCCGAGGTCGCCGTCATCGTGGCGCGGCTTCGCCAGTCGCTGCCCAAGCGAGTGGCCCGGTAGCCCGAGCGCTCCTGATGCAGCCCCTCGCGCGACACCCCGAGGCGCAGACCACCCTCGGCGCGCCGGCCATCAACATCCGAAGACGGGGACTCTTTTGGTCACCTTGTCTTTGCGTGTGCCAGATGGGTAGGTTCGCCGGAGCCCGGTGAACGGGTCTTGAGCGATGCGACGCGGCTCGGGGGCGTTCCGGTGTTGCCGCGCGTGGGATCTCTCTGCGCACCGGGGCCCGGCGCGCCTACCTGGTTCCTGCGTGCGCCAGATGGGTCTGGTGGCTAGCCGCTGAGTTCGGTGCCGCCATGGGCGATGAGAAAGGCGGCGAGCTCATCGCGGCGGGCCACCATGTCCGTCCGCGCTTCCGTCCCCCAGGCCTCCACATTCAGGCGCAGTTTGGGTTCATTGCCTGAGGGGCGGACCACGAACCACCAGCCGGGGGTGCCATCCGCCGTCGTGGCGATCCGGAACTTGAGGTCCTGGGGCCGGGCCTTGGCGGCCAGATAGGTATCGCCTGCACCAGCGCGGTAGACACGCCAGTAGCCCGTGTCCTCCTGAACCCGCACCCCATGGCGCTCGCCCTGTCCAGTGTACTGCGCGCAAAGCGCGTCCAGCACGGCGAGCAGCTCGCCATCCGTGGTGAACCCATAGTTGATCTCGCCACTCCACACGTAGCGCCCGCGCCAGTCGCTCAACAGAGAGGAAAGCGCGCGACCCTCGACTTTGGCCTCGGCAACGACCTTGAGCAGCAGCAGCGTGGTCAGATTGCCACTGTCCACATAGTGGAACTGCGGGTAGAAGTAGTGCCCGGAGTGCTCCCCCGCGAAGACGACGCGCTCGCGGTACTGGTCGCTGCGCATGAGTTCCTTGATCTTGGCATGCCCCACCGGCGTGTCCACCAGTTCCACGTCCCCATCGGCGGGGAAGATCTCCCGGAGTAGCTCGCTACAGCACAGGTTGCGCATGACCACGGGCGCCTCCTTCCCGCTCTCGGCCACCAACCGAGGCGCAAGCAGGGCCAGGATCTGACTGCAGGTGATGCTCTCCCCCCGCTCGTCCACGAACCCGGCCCGATCCGCATCGCCATCGAACCCCACACCCACGTCGGCCCCGGCAGCCC
>JABGQJ010000444.1 GCA_018648945.1 Victivallales bacterium | reverse complement strand
AGCTGCGCACGGGTGGCACTCTCTCTTACCGCACCGCCCAAGCCGTCACGGAACTCCAGATCGGGACGGTCACTGCGACTGCCACAGGTCTCATGGTGCGCACCGTCGGCGACACCATCACCGGACTCGTGACCGGAGGCCAGGCCCTGATGGTCGGCACAAAGACCGTACCGCTTCCAGACACCCATGCCGAGTTCAACATCCAAAACGGGATGGTCCAGATCGCCTCCATCCCCCTGCAGCGCAGCCCGCTCATTGCCGAGCATCCGCCCTTCCTGGCCGGCGAGCCAGTACCAACCGTCACCATCACCGGCGAGGATGGTTTCGAGATTTGCTACACCCTTGACGGCACCGGTCCCACCGCCGATTCCCCCCTCTACGCCGCCCCTCTGGCTCTCCCGAAGCCCGCCACGATCAGAGCCCGCTACGTCCGCGACGGCCAGGCTCTGCCCTTCGTTGCTTCTCGTGACTACCTGCCCGCTCCCCGGACACCGCGTCCTGCCGACTATCCGTTAACCCACCAGGCCGCGAACGGCCTGCACTGCGCCGAAATGCGCCACAAGCCCGGTATTCGGATCTACGATCTCATGCTTCAGAAGCCTGTTCGCACCTTCACCCGTCCGAGTTGGCAGCTTGGGGATTACCTGAAGGAAACCAACTACGGTCTCAAGCAGACCTGCCTCATCCGCATTCCCACGCGCGGCTTCTGGCAGTTCCACCTGAAGCGCGGCGAAGCGTCCACGGCCGAGATCGTTATCTACTACCCCAAGACCGACCTCCCCGCGCCACCCATCGCTCGCGTCGGCTGGTGGGCGACGGAGCAGTCGGGCAGCATCCCCCTTGACGCGGGCTACCACTCCCTGGCCATCCACTACGGTTGTTTCTACAACACTCGGAACGGTCTGGAGATCGAGATCGAAGGTCCCGGCACCCCTCGCCAACCCCTGCCTGATTCGTGGCTGTATCTCGCGCCCTGACCGGGCCTGCGCCAGCCCCCATCTCAGGCCATGGTTCGCCCACACCTAATCAGGAGATGGCCTCATGCCCACCTTGCGCTTTGCCGACACGGACGGAGACTCGCCACGACTCGTTGATTGCTTGGGACTGCCGACCAGGCCGTCACAGGGGATCGATCCCTTCCTGGCGGTGCAGGGCGGCGAGGCACTGGGGGCCCCGGTCAGCCAAGAGTGCGAGGCCGGCAAGACCATGGTCCGGTACGTGCGCCGATTCTCAAGCGGGCTCTGTGCGGAGACGCGCTTCGAGGAACTGCGCCCAGGCGTCTGGGAACGGCGGGATCTGGTCCGCAACGAGGGACAGCAACCTACGCGACTGACCCAGCTCGCGGGCCGTTTCGATTTCGGCCGCGGTGTCTACCAGCTCTACACGCAAGCGGGCGGCTGGTGCACGGAATCCCAGGGGCAATGGGAGACCCTCACCCACGGCACCCGCGTGCTGACTTGCGAACATGGTCGGACCAGCCAGGGATCGACGCCGTTCCTCGGGGTCCACTGCACGGGCCACGGCTGTAGCGTGGCCTTCCACCTTCTGCCGCGCGGGAACTGGCGGATTGAGGCCCGCACCAGCCGGGATGCCGGATGGCGTGCTGGCGACCTCACGCTCCTGCTTGGAGCGGATGATCCCAATGGTCTGGAACTGGTGCTTCAGCCCGGCGAGGAATACACGCTGCCCACTGTCTTGCTGGTCGCCTTCCCCAACCAGCAGATCGAGCTGGCGGCACCGCCACTCCATGCGGCTATGGCGCATGGCGCCTTGCCGCTCCCGCAGCCGCCCCTTGTCTACAACACTTGGCTCGACAACTTCGCGGAACTCGACTTGGACCGCCTCCATCGGCAGGTCGCGGCGGCGGCCGAGGTGGGATGCGAGGTCTTTGTGGTCGATGCTGGATGGTACGGTGCAGGCGAAGGTTGGGCCTGCCAGGGCGACTGGCAGGAGAAGAAGGACCGCGCCTTCCATGGACGCATGGGCGAGTTTGCCGACCATGTGCGCGGGGCCGGCCTCGGCTTTGGCCTCTGGATGGAACCCGAAGCCATCCATCCCGGCACACCACTGGGCAAGAACCCGCCTTCCTGGCTCCTCCCCGGCCCCACCGGCATGCTGTGGCCGGATCTCAGCCAGCAGCCAGCCTACGACTGGGTGCGGGATGAGATGTCACGGTTGCTCGACACGTACCAGGCAGTCTGGATGAAGATTGACTTCAATCAGCCTCTGGGACCCGATCCTGCCCACTGCGGGCTGCGCGGCTACACCGATGCGTGGTACCGGTTGCTCGCGGAAATGCGCGAGCGGTTCCCTGACACTTTCTTTGAGAACTGCGCCAGCGGCGCGATGCGCCTAGATCTAGAATCCTACCAGCAGTTCCATGGCCATTTCCTGTCGGATACGGTGCACCCCGTGGACTCCATTCGCATCCGGCAAGGCACCCTGTTGCGCGTGCCCCCTGGCGGTCTCTACACGTTCACTGTGCTCAGCCCCGCTGGGGCAGCCCCCTGCTATCCCCATGCCGCCGCCGATGCCCCGCCCCGCGCCCTTACCCCCTTTGATGCCACCTGGCAGCGGGCCGAAACCGTGGACGTGGGATTTGCCATGGCCGCCGCCCTTCCCGGCATCCTGGGGCTTTCGGGGGATCTCGCAGGACTCGCCCCCGAGCTACGGCAGCAGGTCGCCCGATGGGCAGGCCTGTGGAAGGAGAACCGCTCCTGGCTGCGCCTCGCGCAAGCCCATCTCCTCACGCCTGTTTGTCCCCTGCCGGACAACACGGGGTGGGCCTGCTTCGAGTTTGCCGATCCCGACCAAGCCCTCGTCCTTGCTTTCCGGCTGAATGATCTGAGCCCCACCTTCCACACGCTTCTGCGCTCGCTTGATCCCAACGCCAACTACGCCCTGCATTGGTTCGAAGACCGCCCCGACGAGACCCGTTCCGGGACGGATCTGCTGGCGGATGGGCTCTCCTTCCAGGTCCCCGCCCCGTTCCAGGTGGCCGGCCTCACCCTCACTCGCCAGGGGTGAGGGCCCCGCGGAGCCAGCGCAATTCGGCCGCGACGTTCTCGGCGACGGACTGCTCGCGGAGGGCAGGGGGGAGCACGTTGAAGGTGTAGGTCTCGGCCTCGAACTGGTCGATGCCTGCTTGGCGGGCCAATTGCCAGAACTCGCCGTCGAGTCCGTTGCGGGTACTGCGCATGGTCTCCCAGCGGTCCACGCAGAGGGGGATGTGGAAATGGGTGCGCAGTTCGCTTTCGGGGGGCAACGCCTGCGCTGCGGCAAGGGCTTGGGGCAGGTCCGGAAATCGTTGCACGGTGCCATCCTGCTGGCGAATCGCAGTTTGGTGCAGGTAGCACTCGTCCACAAAACTCGCCGCTTGGGCCAAGCCGAGTTTCGAACATGGGAAAATCGGAGCGGCACTGACCTGGATCTTGGCCACTGGGACGCCCGCGTCCAACAGGCAGCGCAGCGAGGCCGTGGGGGAGTCGAAGATGACCGCCTGGTGACAGGTGTCCAAACAGATGCCCAGATGGCGTTGCACCCGAGACTCGGGGATCTCGGCCAAGCGTGGGATGTCCTGGTTGAAGAGCCGCGCACAGTCTGTCGCCGTATCCCAGAGGCAGTCTGGCTCCGGCTCCAAAGCCAACTGGATGCGGCGCCCGGTCTCGGTCTCGAGCGTCGCCAGCTCTGCTACGGTCCGGCTCAGGTTGTGGACGATATCGCCCAGCGTCTCGGGCCGGGTCCACGAACGGTAGGTGCCCGGCACGGTGCTGATCGTGCCCGTTACACCCTCCGGCAGCAAGGTGGCCAGAATCCGAGCCACATGCAGCGTATAGCCCACTCGCTCAACGCTGGTCCAGTCCGGCGCGTAGACGTCTTCTTTGATCCGCGTCCCATGGAACGTCCCGTAGGGGAACGCGTTCACGGTGAAGACATAGAGTCCCTGGTCGGCCAGGAACGAGGCGAACTCACGCAACCGGCCGGGAATCGCCAGTTCGCTGGCAGCCTGCGCGCTGAGTCGCATTCCCAAGCCAAACTCGCCTTCGTGCCCAAGGCATGCCCGCACCTGCGGGACCTGTTCCCGAATCGCGGCCAGGTTCTCCTCCCAGCTCTCGCCTGGATGGATGTTCAGGCAGTAGGTGGCATGGACGGCGTGTCCGTTGCAGGCCAACTTCACGGGGTTGCCTCCATACCTTGCCAGACTTGCTTCAGGTCGCCGATGGCAGCAAGCATGCAGGTCCGGTCCAGTTCACATATCTCCCTCTTGCTCCCGATTGGGGCAGGGAAGGTCACCTGCAGCGTGCCGCCCAGATGCTCGCGAAACTCCTCGATCCCCGCCAGGACCAGCCGTTCGCCATCTCTTTCCGCCTCCAGCCAATCGCTCCAAATGGGCAACCCAGCGCGGTGCAGGGCGTGGATGACGCGCCCGGCATCGCACTCGCTGATGAAGCTCTGGCGCACTGCGTAGCGGAAATCCAGCGCCAGGCCGATGGCAACGGCCTCCCCGTGGCGCATGGCGAAGCTGCTCAGCGACTCCAGCTTGTGGGCGGACCAGTGCCCGAAGTCCAGTGGGCGAGCGCTCCCGTATTCGAAGGGATCGCCGGAGGTGGCGATGTGCTGCACGTGCAGGGCCGCGCAGCGCGCAATCAACTCCGCCATCACGGCGGGATCGCGCGCCGGGATCTCGGGGCCGTGCTCGATGAGCCATTCGGTGAAGTCCAGATCGCAGATCAGGGCCACCTTGAAGGCCTCGGCAGCACCTGCGACCCAGTCCCGGTCGCTGACCGTATCCAGCAGTGCCAGATCGTTCACCACCAATGCGGGCGGGGCGAAGGTGCCAAGCAGGTTTTTCACCCCGCCCAGATTGACGCCGTTCTTGACCCCCACGCCCGAATCGTTCTGTGACAGTACGGTGGAAGGCATGCGCACCACACGCACCCCCCGGTGGAACAGCGAGGCCGCCATGCCGACGGCATCCTGGAACGCCCCGCCGCCGATGATCAGCGCGCAGGACTGGCGACAAAGCCCGGCTTCGCGCATTGTGGCTACGGCTTCCAGGCAGACAGCCAGGCCATCCTTCGCAGCTTCGCCACCGGGCAGGACCACGGGCGGCAAGCAAAGGGTCATGGCCTGCGGATGGGCGTTCGCATAGGCAGTGAGCCGGTCAGGCAGATCCGGCTGCGCCGCTACCAACCCCCCGTCCAGGAAGGCCAGCGTAGGCGCGGGCAGGTGTTCTGCGAACACCCGGCGCAGCTCGCGAGCCAGCAAGGGCTGACCGGGGTCCAGTACGTGGCTGCCGAAACACACATCGTAGCCGAATCGAGCCTGGAAGCGATTGGTCAGACGGGTGGTCGAGAGGTTCATGGCTGATCAGACCGGGACCTGCACGGTCTTCAGAAGATCCAGAACCACATCGCGCTTGGTGACTCCGGAGTAGCTCGCTTTGGTGTCCAGCACGAGTCGGTGGGAGATCACGAAAGGCGCCAATTCCTGCACGTCGTCCGGCACCACGAAATCCCGCCCTCGGACGAAGGCCAAGGCCTGACAGGCGCGGTAGAGCAGCAACGCCGCGCGGGGACTTGCCCCCAGCTGCAGGCGCGGCTCCTCGCGGGTAGCTCGGATCACCTCGGTGATGTAGCGCACCACCGTCGGCTCCACGGTCACTTTCCGGACCGCTTCCTGAATGTCGAGGATGTCTTGGGTGGTGGCTACCGGTTGCAGGGCCTCCAAGGGATGGCCGTCGCGTTGATCCTCGATGATGTGGATCTCCGCTTGGGCATCGGGGTAGCCAATCTCCAGGCGCATGGCGAAGCGGTCCAGTTGGGCCTCGGGCAGGGGATACGTGCCATGGTACTCGATCGGGTTCTGCGTGGCCAGAACAAAGAAGGGCTTGGGCAGGATGCGACGTTCGCCCTCGATGGTGACCTGGTACTCGCTCATCGCCTCCAGCAAGGCGGATTGGGTGCGCGGCGAGGCACGGTTGATCTCATCCCCCAGGAGCACGTTGCAGAATACGGGGCCGGGCCGGTAGTTGAACTCACCAGTGTGTGGTGAGTAGATCATGCCGCCGGTGATATCCGTGGGCAGGAGGTCGGGGGTGAATTGGATCCGGTGGTACTCGGCCTGAATCGACCGGGCCAGAGCCTTGGCCAGAGTAGTCTTGCCTACCCCCGGCACATCCTCCAGCAGGACATGGCCGTTGCTGAACAGAGCCACGAGGATGTACTCGAGAACCTGGTCCTTGCCCCGCATCACCAGAGCTAGATTGTCCTTCAGAGCGCGAGCAACAACGTTCATGCGGCAAGCCATCCCACTTTTCGGTACGGAAAGAGGGGCTAGTATAGCCCCCCTTCTGCGGTTCGCTCCCCAGCCTGCCGTGGATCAGTAATGGCTCAGTCACGGGTGGAGGTCTCTCTTGGCGGGTGAGCGGCGGCGGTCGCGTTGGGGAGCGGTACTTCCGCTCTCCAACGCACTCACGTGGG
>JABGQJ010000443.1 GCA_018648945.1 Victivallales bacterium | reverse complement strand
CAGGACCGGCCCTTCCCTACGCGAAGGATCTGGCGACCGCCGTTGTGGTGGACGATCTGCCGCGTCTCCTCTCGTCTGGTCTGACGTTAGTTGAGTTGACGCGCATTCTCAGTCCCTACGGCACGCTTGTTGTGCTGAACACGGCGGGCGGCCCTGCGGTTCAGCCGTTGTTGGCCGGCGTGCGGGCGACCGGCCTGCGCCAGGGAAAGCACCAGGGGACCGGCATCGCCGCAGTGTACACGAAGCCCTTTCCCAAAACCATGGATGAGTGGACCCATCGGTACCACGATGCGGCGGCCACCGGCATGAGCAACGACAGGTCGCTCCGGCCCGTTTCGCGCGTGCAGTGGCTGGCCGGACCCGACAAGGCCATGCCGAACCGGACGGGGTTCCAGCGAGGGAACTACGGCGGCGTCACCTCGGGTGGACGCCTCTACTACGTCTCCTGCCACGACCCTTCGAACATGGCGCTCATGGGGAGGCAGATATCGCAGCGCTGGCACCTGACCGCGCGGGATGCGTTCAACGGTCTGCAGCTTTGGAGCCGGAACCTCTTTGACTACCATCCTGACTTGGTTGAAGCAGGAGTCACTGTCCCACTCTCTGAGGAAGACATCCGGAAAGCCAATATGAAGAAGGAAGGTCTCCCGGCAGCCGCTCTGGGCGGGTCGCTGGTGGCTGCCCCCGACCGTCTCTTCGGGAACCTGTTTGGCGTGCCGGTCGCCTTCTCCCCTGAGACCGGCGACCTCCTGAAGGTGTACTCGGTGGCTGGCCGTGCCAGAGCCAAGATGATCAGCGCCCATGATGTGCTTTTCGTGACGACGGAAACCCACCTGATTGCCCTGCAGCCGCAGAGCGGCGATGTCCTGTGGCAGCAGGAGATGGCGGTCAGCGGCTTGGATCGGCCCTACAACTACACCGGCCTGCTCCAGGCAGGCGAGAACATTGTGGCCCTTGGCATCCTGGCGGGAGACAAGAGCCGTTGTCTGATTGCGTTCGAGCCGGGCACGGGCAAGGTCGTGTGGAAGACTAACCTGGACAAGCAACGCAAGGAAGTCCAAGCGCTCCTGTGGTGCTACGATGGGGTCATTGTGATGAAGTGGCGCACGCACCGGGGGGTGTACGCCTTCTCAGCCGAGGATGGGCGGTTGCTCTGGGAGTACGCGCCGAAGATGACGAAGACCCTGAATGTGACCACCGTATCGGGTCTTCTGTGGCTCTCCTACCGGTTGCCCACTGACACGCGGGAGCTGGTGGCTGCCTTGCGGGATCGCGACGCCTGGGACGGCATCACCGAGGCCCTCGACTTGCGCACAGGTGAGGTCAAGAAGCGCTACACTGGTAGGGATGCCATGATGATTCCCTCCATCTGCAGCTACGCGAATGCCATATCCACCCCGGAGTACATCATCACTACGCGGCCGTTGACCTTCTTCGATGTGAAGACGGGGACGCGCACGTTCTTCGACGGGGCCATGCATGGGTGCGGCTTTGGGATCATTCCCGCAAACGGCATGGTGTACGCACCGGCCAACGCCTGCAGGTGCGACCGCGCGGCCGTCAAGAGTTACGGGGCGTGGACTGCCGATGACGGCCTAGGGGTGCGTGGGAAACAACGGCCCCAGCTCAGCAAGGGCCCCGCCTACGGCGCTTCGCCAGAGGACGAGACGGTGGCGGCCGATACTGCCTGGCCTCTCTTCCGCCATGATGCCCAACGGTCTGCCTCGACTGCGGCGACGATTGGCGGGGGCGTCAAGAAGAGCTGGGCCTACACGGCCTGGGACGGCGCCGCCCTCGCGGACGCCTTGCGGCCCGACTGGCAGGCGAACATCTGCACGCAGGCCGATCCGTTGACAGCGCCCGTGATCCAGGGCGACATCGCCGTGGTCGCGGCCATCCACTCGCACACCGTCTACGCCATCGATCTGAAGAGCGGCAAACCGCGCTGGACCTATACCGCGGACGCGCGGATTCACTCCGCGCCCTCGCTTTCACGTGGTCGGTGTTTCGTGGGTTCCGCAGACGGGACGGTCACCTGCCTGCGGTTGCGCGACGGAGCCGTTGTCTGGACCTTCAGGGGCGCACCCGAGGAGCGCCTGGTGGCTGCGTTCGGGCAGCTTGAGTCGCCCTGGCCGATCCTGGGCGACATCCTGCCACGTGGGGATTCCATCTACTTTCTTGCCGGTCGAGGAGCGAGTACGGACGGCGGTACCTACTACTACCAGCTGAACAGTGGCACCGGGGAAGTGATCGGGCGCACGCAGCACAACGACACGGCAAAACTCTACCGGTTTGATCTTCTGGTGGAATCGGGCAAGTCGGTGCATCCTGCGAACGACCGCAAGAAGCTCATGTCATTCGCCGTGCCGGACGAGGAGAGTACTCGCGGGAAGGCGTTCGTACGCCAGCCCGGGGACTTTCTGCTCAGGGACTACGCCTGGCGCTACCCCGGCATGTCCGGCGCCATCAACCGCTATGGCGGGGGCCAGAGCGTGCTCGGCTACACCGGGCTCTTGGCGACGCACAATTCCTCGAATCAGCAGGTTGTCACCTACAAACGCTACGCCTACTTTGGGGGCAAGCCCAAGTGGCACACGCGCTTCG
Organism: Victivallales bacterium; assembly: GCA_018648945.1. The sequence goes on along the minus strand of JABGQJ010000443.1, from coordinate 3,880 downwards.
GGGCCAATGAAATCACGGCCTTCATCGGCAGGAACCCGGTTCGTGCGAGCCAGCTGGATGCTCTCAAGAAGCCGTACCAGACGTGGGGCAAGAAGACGATCTATGCGACGAGGGAAGGGGCGGGGCACGAGCGGTGGAACCATGGGATCCTGATCAAGGAACGGCAAGTCGAGACCATCATCCAGACTCAGGACGTGGTGTTCGCTGCCGGCGCGAGGAACCGCAATGCGCGAAGCGAGGGTGGCTTCTTCCTAGCGCTGTCGGCCAAGACCGGTGAGGTGCTTACCAGCATGGACCTGGACGCGCCACCGGTCGCGGATGGCATGGCCGCTGTGAATGGTGTCCTCATCCTGGCCGACCAATCCGGGAAGGTGATCTGCTTCCGGCCTTAGTGCGCTGTCCACGCCAGACCAGCGGATGCAGCTTGTGTGGTTTGACCATTGTATCGTTGGCAGTGAAGCGCCAGCCCATGGCCACCCCCTGCTGTTCCAGTCCCGTTCCCATGCAGGGATCGAGCTGCGCAGGCTGGTATACCCCGGGCTTTCCGAGTTGCACTGAAGCTCGGCGGAGTCGTCGAGCAGCACGGCTGAGTTCCGCTTGCCTCCGAGCCCTGACAGGGCGGTCCATACCAGCCCAGGCTGGAGGCCTGGGTTTCCCGCAACAGCAGAGACCAAGCCCTGACAGGGCGTGACATAGGACCAACCTGAGGCGGGGGTTGCCAGCGGAGCCAACAGCCGCCCCCATGTCTCGTCCCTACAGGACTCCAGACTTGGGACGGACGGATACCCAGGGCGGCGCTTCGCTTCCCCTGGGCTGGTATCTCCCGGCCCTTCAGGCCTGTATCAAGGAATCCGGACGGATACCCAGGGCGGCGCCTCCCTTCCCCTGGGCTGGTATCTTCCGGCCCTTCAGGCCTGTATCAAGGAATCCGGACGGATACTCAGGGCGGCGCTCCCCTATGACGGATTCCCCGGCACGGCGGGGCGGTAGCTCCAGGATTGCCAGCGTAGCAGATTCCAGAGCGGGGTGTCATCAAACCCGGCCGGCATGTTCGAGGAGCCGAAGCGGCGGTCCTGGATGATGGGCGTGTCGACCACGCCGGGCAGCGGCTGCGCCGGCCCGATGGTGACGGAGTCGGGCAGCTCGCCATCGGCTTCCCAACGCTGGATGAAGGAGGCAATGGCGTGCAGCAGTTCGGCGGGTCCGAGGTCAGTCTGGCTGGCGCGCAGCTTGCCTGGCAGGCGGCGGTCATCCATCATCAGGCTGTGGCAGGCCAGGCAGCCCGCAAACAGGCTCTGCCGAGGGATGGTCACCGGTCCCGGGTTCACGAGCGGCGCCTCGGTCGGCCCCAGCACCCGTTGCACGGGGATCTGCTCCGGCCAGCGCCCCTGTTCCCAGAGGTAGTTCATCGCGAACACCAGCATCCCCGTCACATCCGCCGGCGAGAAGCTGGTGCCAAAGGCTGCGACTGCATCGAGCCGCTCCGTCATCCGGCGTGCCAGTTCGACCAGTTGCTGCCAATCCACCCACTGCTGCCCGGCAGGTTCCTCGTCGCGCTCGCAGAGCATGGCGTAGTTGGTGAGCTTCACATCGTCGCGCGTCTTGATCCAGCGCAGCAGCTTGCGCACGAACTCCATGGCGGCCGCCCGATCCGCTGGGGATCGTGGCAACGACGACGTGCTGATGCGGGGGCGCGGATAGGGTCCGGCAGTCCCGCGCCGGAACAGCGTTGCGTAGCGATTCAGCGTCGCCCATTCCGACGTCACCCAGCACACGGGGTGGCCGACGAAGGACACGAAGTTGGTCGTCGTGATCCTGGCCTCGAAGCTCTCCTGGGCGGCGCGCAGATCCAGATCCGGGTCGGCCGCTGGCTTGCGTCGGTCCCGGTGCATCGGATTGACGTCCATCTTCCAGTCGCCCTGGAGCGAGACCACGCAGTTTGACCGCGGCCAACTCAGCCAGTTCATGAGCCAGCCCCTTGGGCCGCCAGCCCAGCAACGCACACCTGCCAGCTTCAGAGCGTACTGCATGGGCAGCGACTGCTGCGCCTGGTGGCAACACCATGCCACCGGGAACTGACCGGTGATCTCGGCCACATCGTGCAGACCCTTGCTCTCCACATCCAGGGCGAATGCCACCGCCTCATCGAAGGGCAGTCGCGCCCCGTAGAGAGTAGCTGGCTCGGGGAAGTCCCCCCAGTAGTTCCCGTGGTAACAGATCTCGTGTTCGCCCATGGCCTCGATCACGTCTTGCCGGCCTCGTTGCCGGATCGTGCGGGCCTTCTCCCCCGCCACGAACAGCGACAGCGGGACTTCCTCCTCCGCAAACACCCGGCAGAGCTGCAGCAGCGCGTCGTCGGACTCCGCGTTGTACACATCCTCGACGTCGAATGCAAAGACCACATCCGTCATAGCCAAACTCCTCGGTCGGCCGGCGCTCTGCGGTTGCGCAGTGAGACCAGCCTTCTAGGGGCCATTGGGCTCATGCTTGTCAGTCGAGGGAACGTAGGGCGCTCCCCCGTGCCTGGCAAGCCGATAGCGCCCAACGTGATGCAATCACCATATTCTCGCTTGCCCCCCCGGCGAATGGCCTCCTATTCTGTCTCCCGGACGCCAACACGAGGGAACTCTCAGCGCTTTCCTTTCTGCTATCAGTGAGGTAGGAATGACAACCGCTCGTCCGGACGTTCTCCTGCTGCTCACCGACTCCAGCCCGTACCAGGTGTTTGGCGGCCGGCCAAACCGACGGCAGGAACAGTGGCGCGTGGATTAATCAGGCTAGACAGCCACTGCTGCAGGCAACGCGAGAATGGGGCATCAGGCGGGGTAGGAGACGCTAGGAAGTGGGCGCGAACCAGATGCCGCTGCCTTGCCAAGGAACATCGGCGAGACGTTTGCATAACCCAATGAGTCAGATAACTATACTATCTAGTGAATGCAGGGATGAGAAACCAGACTTCCCGTAGGGATGATTGCTCGTTAGCCCAAGGGATTGCGCAGAGCGAGGGGAGAACGCAACTGGAGGGAATGATGGTACAGATTGAACTGCCAGCAGCGTTCACCATCGGGCAAGTGTTTGCGCTTGTTCCAGGGAACTATCTCCGCAAGGAGGAGCGGTTTTACACGCACCGGCTGCTGGGACCGTTTAATGTCTTCATGTCATGCTGCTATGCGCCGGTGGGCATGTTCCTGCTCATCGGCTGGCCAGCTTGGGAAGTGATGTGCTGCACGGGTTGCCGAGCAGGCGAATTCGCCGTTCTGGGGAAAGCGCAGGGCGACGCTCGCGCCGCGAGCCAGAGCCTAAGCCTGCAAAAGACGACACCTGCACCCCCTGAACCCCCCATAGGATAGGGGGTGCCGACGGAGCATGGCTGAGAACGACACAGGAAGGCAAGGAGAGGGACACCGACGGCGCCTCCTCGGTTGGATCGCCCTGTGGCTGGCCGTGCTGGCCATGACGGCGTGGGAGGCCCTCTTTCTTCTCTACTCCCCGCTGCCTGCTTGGCTTGGGAACGTGCTGGCACCGCTGCTGGCGGTCGGCATGCCGGTCGCTCTCGCCCGCATCCGCCCCAGACGATTAGCGGTGAGGGTGACGGTCGGCCTACTCGGCCTGCCGTTGCTCTACTGGTTTGCCCTCAGGCCATCGAACGACCGCGATTGGCAGCCGGATGTCGCCGTGCTCCCATCCGCCACCATCGACGGTGAACAGGTCACGATTCACAACATCCGCAACTGCGACTACCGGACGGCGGAGGATTTCGACGTACGGCACTACGACAGGACCTTCGACCTTGGCGATCTGGAGTCCATCGACCTGTTTTTCGTGGACTGGGGCTTGCGGAATGTGGCACACATGATGCTCAGCTTCGGCTTCGGGGACG
>JABGQJ010000442.1 GCA_018648945.1 Victivallales bacterium | reverse complement strand
GTTCGAGGATGGCGTCCACCTTGCGCTTCTTGTCCACGTAGCTGTGGATGTTGGCGGAGAGCACGACTTCGTCGGTCTCCACGAAGAAGCGCGGAGCCTGGAGCCGGACGATGAGATCCTTGGAGGTGATGACCTCGGCGCTGCCTTCGCCCACCTTGGTGCCGTGCCCCATGGCCCAGACCCGGATCTTCCAGGTAGTCAGGCTCTCGGGCATCGGCAAGTCGATGGTGGTCGTGCCGTCGGCACCGGTCTGACGCGAAGCGATCCACAGCGCCGTGTCGGCGAAGTTCTTGCGGACGGTGACCACGGGCGCTGGAGCAGCGCCGCCGCCGCCACCACCCATGCCGCCTTCGCCTCCCGCGCCATCCGCCATCGCCATGCTGCCAGCACTGGCCTCCATCGCCATCATCGGCGCGGCCGACGGCCTTGGGGCGCCCTTGGCCCTCATGGATCTCATGGGCATCATGCCGCCACCGCCCATACCGCCCATGCCGCCTCTGAAGTTAGCCATGCCGCCGCCCTCCAGCGCCATCGCATCATCCGCGACCATGTGCCCGAAGGCGCCGAGATTGCCCATCCTCTGCTCGGCCTTCCTGAGGAGTTGGGAGAACCAGCGGTTGAGATTGGAGTAGGTGCTCTCGTTGTGGCGGCGCCGCCACTTCCAGAAGAAGGGCTTGATGTCGCCGATGTTGCTGCCGCCGGAGATGTATTCCACGCTCTTGTCATAGACCGTCACCACGACCGAGCCGACGAAGGGGTTGCCCATCTCATCGGTCAGACGGATTTGGGCCGTGCCCTCCTCGCCGGGCTTGTAGCGGCTCTTGTTCGGGGTCACGTCCACGGTCAGCACGCGCTTCTCGGGCGGGACGACGATCTCGCGGATGTCGGTATGCAGCTTGCCGTCGGCAATGGTCATGGCCTCGACAAAGAAGTTGGGCATGTCCTTCTTGGTGACCTTGAGTGTCACCACCGTGCTCTTGCCCTTCAGACGCAGTGTTTTGGGCGGCAGATAGATGCCGTTGGTGGGGCGAACGAAGAGGAGAACCGTGCTCCCGACCCGGTCGGTGTTGACCATCAGCTCGATGCCCTCGCCCGGGTGGTACTCCTTCCTGTCCGGTACCAGCTCGATGTGGTTGAAGCGGTAGTCGCCGCCGTCGAAGCCCTCGCCGCGCACCACGAAGACGTGGCCGCCCTCGATGTCGTGCCCCTCGCTATCGGTGACCGTGTAGGACAGGCGGTACTGGCCGCCGCGACGGGCCTTCAATTTCTTCTCGGCGAAGCCTTCGTCATTGGTGCCCAGATCCCAGGACTGGACTTCCCTCTCGCGTGGCTTCCGGTTGGCATAGGTGACCTTGAACAGCGTCAGTTTGCCCTTGCCGGCGACCGCCTTGCCGTCCAGGCGGCGGGCCTGGAAGGAGGCACGGATCGTCTGGCCCACCCGGTAGTAGCCCCGGTTGGTCCACGCATAGACTTTGAAGGGCTCGCGGGCCACCAGGACTTTGCCGGTGCCGACGATGGTGCGACGGGACCTGTCCCGGACCTCGGCGGTGATGTCGTAGCGGTGATCCAGATCGCCGTGCATGAGCTTGGCCAGCGTGGTGTCGATGGGGATGGCGACCGTACCGTCTTCGCCAATCTCCACCTCGATCTCGGAGACCAGTTCCGGCGGGGGCGAGGGGCGGTGCCACCACCAGAAAACGGGTCGGGAACAACCCCAGCGCTCCCAGCCGGGGTACCAGTCGTAGTCGTAGCCGAACCACCAGTAGCCGATGCCGTAGAACCAATCCCAGGGCGCGGCGGGGAACCAGCGCGCGTCGTGGGCCGAGCGCATGACCTTCACCTTGACCGTGGCCTCGGTGACCGGCGCGCCGAAGTAATACTTGGCAGTCACTTTGGCCTCGATCTTCTCGCCCAGCATGATCGGCTCCGTGGGGGCCTCGACCGTGACCTCGAACTCCGGCTTCTTGTACTCCTCCACCCGGAACGTGCCATTGCCCACGTGGCGGCCCTTCTCACTGCCACGCTTCAGGATGATCCGGTAGACTCCGAGGGCGGCCTCGCCCTTGAGCTTCAGCTCGCCTTTGACGCCACCATACTCGTCGGCCACCTGGGTCGCGCCGTAGAGCTTCTCGTTCTTGGCATTCCGGATCTCGATCCAGATCGTCTGGCCGGCGAACTGGCTGGCGTCCTCCATGTCGTACTGGGCGTGGCGCACCCAGGCCTTCCACTGGACCTTGTGCTCGGGGCGGTAGACCGGGCGATCGGTGATGACAAAGGTCTTGACCTGCTTGTAGTCGGGATCATGGCGACGACCGAAATGGAAACTGGAGAGATCGTGCCAGGCCAACTTCTCGCCGGAGATGGCGGCAACAAGCCATTGGTAGCCAGTGGGCAGACGCTCCTTGCCGAGGACAAGCTGACCATCGGCATCGACGCGATCAACGAACTCCTTGATCAGGAACTTGAAGTTCCTGGTCTTGGGAATGCGCTCCATGCGCCAGCCGAAGAACGAGAGCTTCGCCTTGACTGGAGCTCCGGTGGTAGCATCGGCCACGTAGTACATCACTTTGCCGTCCAGCTGCTTGCGAGCGACTACCATGGTGTCTAGCTGCATGAGGATGCGGGTGGTATTGCCGTCCTTCATCTTCCCCACCAACAGGTAGACGCCGCCCTTTCGCAGGGGGGTCGTGACGGTGATGCGGCGGTCGAAGTGATTGGCGCGGGGTTTGAGGTCAAGCGTCCACTGAGCAACCTGCTCGGCGATGTATTTGGTCTGGTTTTCGTATACCAGCCGATGTCCGATCCGGCCGATGTTCACCTTGCTCCAATCCAGGCGCTTGGGCTTGCTCTTCACATGGAGCATGACATCCTCGAGCACCTTGTCCATATCTATGCGATGGGCGGTGAACTCGACCGCCTTGCCGTTGCGGAACCGGAAATCCACCGTGGCAGGAAGCCCGGCAGGTTGGGACTGGACGTTCTCGAACTGCCCCCAGTTGCCGACGATCTGCTGAATGCGCTGCTTGGCCTGTTTCGCGTAGTTCGCCCCAAACTTGGCGTACCGTTCCCAGTAGGTGACCGCGATGTCGTACTGACGGCGGTTCTCGTGGATACTGGCAAGGGTGCGGGTGGCGTTCACATTCACCCCGCCAGCCTTCCCTGCCGCCAACTTCTCGTACAGGCGGATATAGGAGAACTCGTTGGGGAGTTGCAGTCGCTGGATGCCGGTGGCGAGCTGGCAAATGGTTTCATCCATGGTGAGGGTATGGAGATCGAAGGTACGGGGACCGCCCTCGTCGTCGCGGGGGCGGAAGAACCAGGAGTAGCGGCGCATGGTCTGCACCCCAAACTGCTGGTACAGGAACTGGGCGAAGGCCTGTTGGGCGTGGTACGCCAGCTCGGGGGAGACCTTCTCGGATTGGGCGAGAAACCAGCGCCAGCGCTCGCCGTCGTTTGCTGCTGCTGCCAGGCTCTTGGGGATGGCGTAGAACACGGGCTTGCCGTCGGCATCGACGGGCGCGCCGTTGCGAGCGCCGCCGCCGTGGTAGTAGCCCTTCTGCACATCGGGTAGCTCATCGAGCTCGGCGAGTGTCTGCATGCGCCAGGCCTGGCCGCCTTGATGGGCGTAGAGCTGCGCATAGCGCAGATAGAACATGGCCACGTCCGAGCGGTTCTCGTCTTTCCTGGCCAGCTTCTCGGCATCGCGCATAAGCTGGAGGCCCCGGATCCGGTCGCGCTCGTAGACGTTGGCCTGCTCGCCGCCGCCACGGTGGCGACCACGCTGGAACTCCCCGCCGATGATGAACCCGTAGTGGCTGTTGCCTCGGTATTGCTGCGCGGCGGCTTCGAGCAGCCGCCAGTTGCCCTGCTGGGCCTTGATGGCCTTCTCAAGGAAAGTGTCGAACTCCTTCTCCTGGCGCAGCCGCCGGATGCAGTTGATGCCGTAGCGCAGATCGTCGCAGAGGCGCCGGGGATCGTCGGGTCGGGCTCGCGTGGTCAGTGCGGCGTAGGCGACCAGGGCTTCCTTGAAGTTCCCGTCCTTCATCAGCTTCTCGGCGCTCTTCCGGTCCTCCGGCAGGCCTGCGATTGCCAGAACGGTCGCGAAGAGGGTGTAGGCGAAGCAACGGGTCATGGACTTCATCTCGGTGACTCCTTGAGGACTGAACGCGCGACCGCGCGGCATGGGACGCATATGCGATGATTCTCTCTAAGCCAATGCATGAGAAGCGACTTCCTTAGAGCGCTCCCCACAAGATGGCACACATCGCGCACTTTTCCCACTTTCGCGGCCACCCAAACTCCAAGGCATAGAGCTACTTCGCCGCCAGTTCATCCACCGCGAACACCGGGAAGTCGCCGACCGTGCCGTTCTGCGACAGGACCATATCTTGCGCGGCGGTGAAGCCCCCGATGTCCGCCGCTTGATAGCCTGAGGCCGCCAGCGTCCGGCAGACCCGGTCGGCGTCCTCGGGAGCCACGGCCATCAGCAGACAGCCGGAGGAGATCAGGCCCAGCGGATCAATACCGAGCGGGGCGCAGATGCGACCAGTCACGGCTAGTTCCAACAGCGCGCCGCGCTCCACGCGTGCACCCAGCCCGGCACCCTCTGCCATCTCCCGCAACCCGGTGGCAATGCCGCCCTCCGTGGGGTCGTGCATGGCGTGGACTCCGGGGCGTTCGGCCACCATCAGCGCTGGCTCAACCACGCAGATCCCCGGATCGGCCAGCAGCGCGCACGCTTCGACCAGGTCCTCCGGGGAAACTTGTCCGGCCAGTTGCTCCGCACGGTCACTGGCTAGGATCGCCGTGCCCTCAAGCGCATAGGGGTTCACCTGGATGATCCGGTCACCGGGACACGCGCCAGCAGTGCGCAGCGGCGTGGGACGCACAAGGTGCCCGAACATGGTCACCGCCAGCACGGGAACCGTCACCGCCGTGGTGATCTCGGTGTGTCCCCCGATCAGCACGGCCCCCAGCTCACGACCTGTGGCGACGGCCTGGGCGACAATGTCGCGGGCTTGGCCCGCCGTTGCCCCTTCCGGAAGCAGGACGGTCAGCGTGAAGTACTCCGGACGCGCCCCCGTCACGGCCAGGTCGTTCGCGTTGACACAGACAGCGAAATGCCCGGGAAGCGGGGTTGGGAAGGTGATCGGGTCGGCACCAACGGCGATCAGTCCTCCCGGCAGAGACAGGACCGCGCTATCCTCGCCCAACGCGGGTGGCACGATCAGTTCGGGCGGCGGGGGACCGGCAAGTTCAAGAATGCCTGCGAGGACCGCGGGCGGCAGTTTGCCGGGAAGTAACGGGGTGTGGTCGTTCAAACGTGGGCTCCGTGGTTTCGTGCCATGGTCGGATGCGTACTCTACCCCGGCAATGCTGGCATGGGAAAGGACCGAAGGGACCAAAGAGACAGGAGAGAGCACTCCATCCCCGCCGGGAGGGGACCGCGCAGCTCCCGCACCGGTAGGCAATGGAGTTCACGATGCCACATTGACGGCGCTGCCGTTCGTGGCATAGTGTGGGTTGCCGGTGTTCGAGAAAGCCCCATCGTCTGCAGGAAGTCCAGCCCAGAGAGGTCACCCGATGATGTTGCCAAGAACCAGGAAGCCCTTCACCCTTATCGAGTTGCTGGTCGTGATTGCCATCATCGCCATCTTGGCGTCCATGCTGTTGCCTGCACTGGCACAAGCGAGGGAGAAGGCCCGCCAGATCACCTGCGTGAGCAACCTTAAGCAGCTCGGCATGGCGTGGGTCATGTATGCGGACGAGAACAGAGAGACCAGTTGCCCCATCGTCGCCACCTACGGGCCAGTCATGGATGGTCGCGCCGACCGTTGCACGTTCTTCGAGTTCCTCAAGCCGCACTTCGTCGATGCCGCCGTGGGCGAATGCCCCTCGATTTCCCCGCATGGATGGACCTATCCCAGCGGGAACCGCCTCTATTACGACTACAGCATCCACTACTACCTGAACGCGGATTCGCTGGCCAGCATCAAACAGCCTTCCGAGCTCTTCACCATCGGGCACGGCACCCGCGGGGTCACGGCCGACTACCGGCTCTACATCCATGGTCCCTGGTTGCGCGGCGAGGGAAGCAGCTATGGCTTCCCCCCTTACTTCTACAAGCACAACAAGGGCTGCAACTACGTCTATGCCGACGGGCATGCGGGATGGACTCGCAGCTACACGATGGTGGACGCGCCCCACTGAGCCCCTGTCTCCCGGGCTAACCAAGTCCTGGCAGAGCGCGCCGAAGCGTGTCTGCGAGCCGCCGAGCGGTGGTCCCCAGAGCAACCGCTCGGTCGTCTTGGGGACGTGCTCTGTCGGTGGCGCTCCCCACGCCGTGGTGGTCCCACCAGCTCCCGGCTTCGAACCACTTGCCCCCAATCACGGAGCATCGCCGAGGAAGGCGAAGCCGCCGAGACTGCCGGGGCCCGTGATGCGGACATGGATCGCTTCCCCGGCTTGGACGTCCGCAGGAATCGGGACGACGTAACTGCCGTT
>JABGQJ010000441.1 GCA_018648945.1 Victivallales bacterium | reverse complement strand
CGCCCCGCTGCCAGCCACTGACCGTCCGTCCGCCGCTGATGACGACCTTCCTGCCTGATGCGGCTCGGGAGGGGATCGGGGCCGCAGCCGTGCCCGAATCCTGTACCTCCAAACGCAGCGGGCGCTCCAGGTAGTGGATTCCCCCATGGATCCAGACCGTGATCGGCTTGGTCCTGTCTCCGGCGCGGATGGCATCGCGGGCGCGTTCGAGCGTGCGGAATGGGCGGGCGGCTGTGCCTGGATTGGCGTCGTCGCCGTTGAGCGCCACATGAAAGGATGTGCCGGGAGACTGTGGGGACACGGGTGGTGGCAAGGACCGGGAGAGTCCCTCGGCAGTAGCGTCGGAGAACTCGGTGGCGAGCCGTTGCCAGAACGCGTCCCACACTCCCTTCTCTTCGGCGCTCCGGGGCGATGCCAGGAGACGCAGCGCGGGCCGGGTAGCGCGGAGGGTCTCGAACCATGTGCCACGGCGCACGAATGGTCCGTCGGCTCGCACGAACGCAGCAACTGCAAGAGGGATCAGGAGAAGGCGGCGATTCATGGTCCGGTTACCTTCAGGATGGAGATCTCTACTCGTGGTCCCAGGCGGGCCAGTGGGCTTGTCGAGCAACAGGTAGAGCCTTGGTCAGGGAATCGATACCGGCTTTGACCTGCCAGATGCTACCATACCACATGTGCCGCCCGGCAAAAACCCAGCGCATTTGCTCCGCACGACTGCCGATGGCGCAAGGCCTGCATCCCGAACGGCGCAACGGCGGGGGAAAGACGGGGTATGGTATGGGTTGCCCGTGGCCAGTGCCTCGGGTCCGTGCCACACACCGATCCGAGCCTTCACGGGACAGTCATGATCTACCCCGACCTGCCCTACAACGCGGTGCTCTGCCGCTACAACGAGATCGCCACCAAAGGGCGCAACCGTCGCCAGTTCGAGAACCGTTTGGTCGCGGGAATCCGGCGCGTGTTGCGCAGTCTGGGCGATCTGCGCATCGCGCGTGAGGCGGGACGCTTGTACGCATTGCCACCGAAGGGCGTGGACGTGTTCTCAGCCGCGGATCTGGCGGAGATTCGGCGACGGCTGCCGGTAGTGACAGGGCTGTCCTCCGCTTCGCCCGGGTTCCTGGTCGAGCCGGAACTGGCAGCGATTGAGCAGGCGATCGACGAGAGCTTCGGGAGCGTGTACACGGCGTTGGCCGCAACCGTGCCCGCAGGTGAGCCGGTGACCTATCGCATGCGGGCAAACCGCAACAACAAGCAGTTCCCCATGACCAGCAACGAGTTGGAGATCCATTTCGCCGACATTCTGATGCCCCGGTACGACCGGCTTGACTTGGACCTGCGCCATGGCGCGTTGACGGTGGAGCTGGACCTGCGCCGGGCGCGCGCCTTCGTCAGCTACGAGCGGATTCCGGGACCTGGAGGCCTGCCGGAAAGTACGGGGGGGCGTCTGCTGGCGTTGCTCTCGGGCGGCATCGATTCGCCAGTGGCATGCTACCAGATGATGCGGCGGGGATGTCGGGTGGACTACGTGACCTTCCACAGCACCCCCTACACCCCCCCTGCCCTGATCGCCAAGGTGGCGCGGTTGGCAGAGGTCCTGAACGACTTCCAGGGGAAGGGGCAACTCTTCGCCGCGAACCTGCTACCTGCCCAGCGGATGATCCGCGACACCTGCCGGAGTCGCTACCGCACGGTCCTCTACCGGCGGTTCATGGTGCTCATCGCCAACCGCATCGCGGACTGGACGACGGCGAGCGCTTTGCTGACTGGCGACAACCTGGGACAAGTGGCGAGTCAGACGTTGCCCAACATGGCGGTGATCGACGCGGCATCCGAGCGCATGATCATCCGCCCCCTGGTGGCCTACGACAAGCAGGACACGGTGGCCCTGGCCGCGCGGATCGGCACCCTCGAAGGGTCCAAGGAAGAGGTGCCGGACAGCTGCACGGTCTTCGCGCCCACGGATCCCTGTACCTCCTCGACGCTGCGCGCGATCGAGAGGGAGGAGGCGAGGCTGGATGTGCCCGCTCTGGTCGAGGAGTGCCTGGCGCAGACCGCGCGGGTGGACCTCAGGACCTTGGCGGAGACGCCCTGGGGTCAGCTGACGGGAAACGACGCGGTCTGACTGGCGGGATCGTCCCGTTCGTCGATGGCCCACTCCGCAATGGCATGCAGTTCCCCATTCGGGCCGAACACGGGTGCCCCGTGCACGCACACAGCCACCTCTTCGCCATCGGCATAGCGATGCACGGTGTGGATCACCTCATGCTGGGCGGAGTCAATGACCTTGCGCAGTAGGCACCCCTCGCCGAGGTCATGGCAAGGGTGTCCCTTCTCCCGCAGGAAGCGATGGCATGGCATGACCTCATCTTCCTCGCGCCAACCATAGACCTCCCTCGCCTTGGGGTTGGCCAGCAACACACGGTAGTCGAGACCGATCACCAGCATCGGGTACGGGAAGCTGCCGACGACGGCGGCAAGGAAACTCCGGGAGCGACCGAGGACCGTTTCGTGGGCCAGCTCCGTGTCCAGCATGTGGCGCATACTGCGCAGGCGCAGGAAGAGGATGGCGCAGACGAGCACGACGAACACGCTGGCAAGCGCCAGGGTGGCGAGCAACCAGCCGCGCCCAGACGGAACGGCCGCCACCGGCCGGTCGAATGGCGGAGCCTTCAGGATCCGCAGGCACCGCCGGACTTGTCCGTAGTTGGCGGCCGCCATCCAGCCTGCGGTACTGCTGTCCCTGGCCGCAGTGTCGGTCGGCGGCATGTCCAGGAGGACGAGGCGAACATCCTCCACGAGGGTGTTCGGGACGTGGTTGAGGGCCAGCAGAGGCCATTCGGGATAGAGGCGAGTCGAATGGTGACGCGGCCGCCGATCCCCGGCACCGACAAAGTCCGTGCCGATGCGGACCTCGTCCAGGCCGATCTCCCTTCGGGCGGCCATGGCCTCCAACACGCCAGTCCGGCAGAACCCCATGTCCGCCTGTCCGGCGAGCACGGCCCGGACCACGTCCTCGTGGCTCTGTTGGAAGGCGACCCCCTTCGTTTGGGCGGCCAAGTCGACCCCTGCTTCCTGGTACTCCCGTTTCTGCGCCAGCCAACCACCGAGAGACAGCGGCGAAACCGCAGCCACAGTCCGTCCGGGCAGATCGCGCGCGCCGCGAATGTCGAAGCGACGCGCAGACCAGAAGATCACGCCGGCGTAGTCGCCACCGTAGAAGCGCCCTTTGAGGGTGGCGACGGGAAGGCATAGATCCTCCGCGACCAACTGAATCACCTGGGCGGGATTGGTCAGCAGGAAGTCCACGCTTCCCTGGGAGGCAGTGGCCAGGATCCCGTCGAAAGCGACGGGAATTATCTCGAAACGGAAGCCGTTGAGTTCGCTCGTGAGGTAGTCGGCCGTCGCCCCCCACCGGCGATGACAGACCCCGGGGGCATCGTTCGCCAGGATGCCGATGCGGACAACCCGGCGGACCGGGGAAGGTGGTGCCCCAGACAGGGGGCCGGGGGCGACCAGAACAAGCGCCAGCGCAGGGAGCCACATGGAAATGCCTGTCCAGTGAGTCATGGGTCTCTTTCCTCGCGAGGGCGGCGGCTAGCGGATGATCCAGATGACCTCGGTCTTGCTGGCGGCTTCCTGGTAGGGCAGGCGATCGTAGCCCTTTCGTCCCCAACTGTCGGAGTAGAGCACTTCACGGGTGCGGGCGTTGTAGCCGACGATCAGGCGGATGTGGTCGGGAATCGTCCAGAAGATGGGGTTGCCGCTGTCAATGTAGTCGACGACGGCCTTCGCCATCCAGCGGTCCACGCGGCGCTGACTGTCGAGGCGCTTTTTGTCGGGGACGTCCTCTTCCCTGAAAGACATACGCAGGCGGCGGGTGACCTTGCGGACGCCGTCGCGAATGTCGCTCAGGCGCGTGCCCCCACCGTCCTGCGTACCCATCATAGCGGCCATCTCGTTCATGGTGGTCTCATTGCCGTAGTACTGGACGACGCGGGTGACAGTGGCCGGGGCGCAGTATCCCTTGGGGCCCTGATCGACCATTGGCACCTGCACGAACACGTCGCCCACCTTGACCATTCCCGGGTACTTCGCCGCTTCTGCGTCGGTGGTGATCCGGATCACGCCTTCCTTTGCGGTGTTGCGCAGCTCACGACCGCTGGTGCGTTCCTTGGGCTCCTCGCTGCGGCTGGCGAGATGCCGGGAGCCCTCGAGCAGCAGGGAGTAATACTCGCCCTTCTGCAGGATGAGGGTGACCGTGGTCGGTCCTGCTGCCGCGATATACCGGACATCACGCACCCGCGAGATCTTGCCCTGGCTTCCTGCCTTGCGCTGGAACTCAAGACCCGCCTTGCGAAGGCGGGTCAGCACGCTTTTGAATGCCTTCTCCCCCATCTCCTCGGTTACTCCCTTGACGCCCGTTTCGCTTCCTTCCAGCACGCCATCGCCCTTGTTCCAGAAATCGAAGCGGAACGCCACGAGCCGATCCTGGTGGAAACTGGCGACCATGGCCACGACCGGCCTGCCAAAGAGCGCTACCTGGGACGCGGCCAGGGGCTCATTGCGGACGAACATGACGGGTTTCTCGTCGCGGATCTCCTGGTGGGGTCGCTGAACGTAGCAGCTGCGGAAGCTGGCGCCGGCGGCCGTCTCCTGCTCGGGCGTCCAATGGGCATGGCAGCGAGCGGCGAAGCTGCCTAGGAATCCCAGCTTGGTCTGCTGCCAGAACGCGCTGACGGCTGGCGACACATCCGTCCCCAGCATGCCCAGGGCCTCGCGGGCCTCCTTCCCCAGGGAACCCTTTGCTGACTGGTCCCGGTCGCCCGTCTCGGCCCGTCGCGACGCTCGGACACGAACGGCGACCGTGCGCTTTCGGGAGCTGGTCGCACCGGTCTTGGGATCGCGGGAAGACTGGTTGGCGGCGATGGCTTCGAGGCGCATGGTCATACCCGGCAGCCGCCATTGCCTGGCCCGAATGGTCTGGGCTCGGTTGTCAGGATCGCGCCTCGCCTTGCGGGACCGGCCGTTGTTCTTGGCCAGTCGCCGGAGAGCACGGTCGAGATTCCCCAGCAACTGCTGCGTCTGGGCGGGGGAGAGCGCCGCCGTGGCGGTCTTGGCATCGTAGAGCGTTGCCGTGACCCCAGCGAGGAAGTCGTTCTGGAAGGCCAATTCGAGGGCCTGGACCGGACGACCGAAGAGGGTGGGCGCCGGGCGCCCCTTGACGGCCTGGTAGACGGCACGGGGGGCCTCGCCCGTCTCGGTCCTGAAGGAAGGGGCGTGGGGCGTCTGCACCAAGTCGCTGAGCCGAGCGCCCCAAAGGCCCGGGCTGCTGGCCAGGAACTGATCGAGGGCGAATAACTCCTCCCAAGCCTTGCCGACATTCGCCTGAGGAGACCGTTCAAGACGTCTGAGAGCCATCAGGACGAAGGGGCGGGCATCCAGACGCCAACGGCCTTGAACCCGCAGTACGGCGAGAGGAGGTTCCAGCCGGCCGCGCACGGCCCGTTGGACCCGCACGATATCCCGCTCCGGGCCCTTGCCTGTCGGTTGGACCTCCTGAATCACCACTTTGTCCAAGGACATGCAGAGCCTGTTCAGCAGTTCCACTGCAGGCTTGTCACCCTCCCAGAGCGCCGGCAAGTCCGGATCGGGCAGGGCGAGGCGACGAAGTGTGGGTTCGTCCTTCAGAGCCAGGGCCAGTTGGAACCGGCGCACCAGCTCAATCGGCGACAGCTCCGCCGCCGGAAGCCAGCTGGCGTGGCTGACAAGGAGGAGGACGGCGAGAAGTAGACGGGGAGAGTTCATGGCACCTTCTTCTGAAGCACCTCATTACTCCAGGTACTGTAGCGCCGAGCGGGGGCCACCGCAACGGACGCGCTTCGGCAGGGGGTCTCAGGAGAACACCGGTGCTCAGGCCGGTGGGAGACACAGCGACCGCCTTGGCTTGTATGGTGCCCCAGACCATGGCAACTTGGGCAGCACTCAGATGCATGGCACTCACTCCCGGAGGAACCCAGATGCCCCCGCTGTCCCGCCCCCGAAGACTCCCCGGCAGGCCGAGATCCCTGCGCCTGTTTGCGCTGGGAGTGTCCATCGGCGCAGCCATGCTCTGCATCGCCGCAGATCCCCAGCCCACCAGGCAACGGGAGCGTCCCATGGCGATGGTCCTCAATATCGACTTCCATGATCTGCTGGGTGCCAAGGAACGCCCTGGCAGCCAGTATGTGGGGCACCCAGATGGCTACTACCCACAGAAGTCCCTCGAAGTGCTGATCCGCCGGGCGGCCCAATCCGGCTTCAAACGACTGTTCTTCCGCATCGCCGTATGCGGGCGCACCGCTTGCCGATCCAAGGTCAAGGAAATGGCGGATCACCGACCAGAGTGGCCCGCGACGCTCAAGCGCTACGACCCCTTTGCGGTTGCTGTCAAAGCCGCGCACGAAGCGGGCATCGAGTGCTACGCCTGGATTACCCCGCTCGACGATTCGGGCCCCAAACTGGGCAGCCGC
>JABGQJ010000440.1 GCA_018648945.1 Victivallales bacterium | reverse complement strand
GGGGGACGTGATATTGGTTCTGGACTATGGTCCCACCGAGGAGACAACCGGTCCCGGTAGCCTCCGAGACGTGCTTGTCACCACCGTGGCTCCAGCGGAGCCCCTTGCTGACTTGGTTGGGGACATCAACCGGGACGATGCCATCACCCCCGCCGATCCGGCGGACAACGGGGAAGCGGAGGACAAGCCATCCGGCCTGCCGGTCGCCATCGGTTCCCTTGAGAAGCTCTCCCTCCGCTGCGTGCCGAAAAGTCGAACGGAGGGCTTCGTGCGCTTCACTGTCATGTCGGGCGCGGGGGAATGGGAGCATTTGCGTGATCCCGCCCGGCTGCCCCGGCCCCGCCGCCCTGGGGGCGGACGCATTCGCGTGTGGGAGGATCAGGAGAAGACCAAGCTGATTTTGGACAGCCATACCCTCGGCAAAATGGATGTGGTCTGGGCACTCTCCGAGACCTTCCCGATCGACCGCATTCCCACTACCGTCTACGCGGAAGGGGTGGCCGTAAGCCGCGAGGCAGGGGATGTGGTGCTCGTCCTGAACTATGGCCTAACCGAGGCGACGACCGGCCCCGGCAGCCTACAGGATGTTCTCGTGGCCACGGTCAGCAAGGCAACGCTGCCTCGTGTCCGTGTGGCTAGAGCTAGCGACAACGCAGAGCAACTGGCGATCTGGATCTTTGAGCATGTGGATCGCCCACCTCCCGCTCCACCTGGCACCCCATCGATCCTCCTCAACGACCCGATGACCCCAAAGTACGAGGATGTGGTTGGCGCGCCGACTCTGACCATGCTGCATGCCGATATCGAGCCCGTGGATGTGGGCGGAAGAGCATACACGGATGTCGAGGGCCGACCTCATGGGGTGACCCTCGCTGCCGGTTGGGAGGATATCAAGAAGAAGGGCGGTGCCGCCGACGCAGAGTTCATCGTGAAGATCGCCACCACAGGCTGGAAGGACATCGAGGTCCGTTTCGACTACAAGTCCGATTCAGCTGATGATTTCGAGTTGGACTACAGCCTTGACGATGGCACGCAGTGGACCGCGGCCAGGGGGCCAGTCGGCTTGGTGGATGGTGGCAACTGGCAGGCTCTTCCGTTTGTTGACTTGAGCAGCGTCGATGCGATCGAGAACCTGCCCGAGGTCATCTTCCGCTTCTACGATTTCAAGGACACGGGCAACGACATGTTCTGGTTCGACAACCTGGAATTCATCGGTGATCGGATCCCTCCGAACATCCCGACCATCGAGGTGGCGACCACGACCACGCCGTACCTGAAGCTGCCCGCTCAGAACGAGGGCTATGCCAGCGGCGTCATCAGCGACCCCACCGATCCTGCCCGCACTCTTGGCATCGACTTCGTCATTGCCGACCTAGACACGCCTCTGGACCGACTCACGGTCACTGCCGTCGCCGTCCCCACGGGGCAAGCGGAGCTGGTCCTCAGTGGCACCGGCGCCAACCGGAACCTCAAGATCACTCCCCTTCTCGTCGGCTATGCAGACATCAACGTCAAAGTGACCGATGGTGCGGGTTCCAGCACGTATGTGGTCCGTTACGCGGCTTCTGCGGCGGCGCTCAATCCCGCCGGTCCTCGCTTCCACACCGGTGTCAGCGATGTGTCCGCCGCTACCGCAATTGATGCCAACACCATGCTGGTTGCCAGCGACGAGGACCGCTCCCTGTGGCTCTACCATCGAAGCTCGTCTGGGCTGCATGCCAAGGGGATCGACACCGCCCCCTGGCTGGCCCTGACATCATCGCGAGAGACGGATATCGAAGGTTGTGCCAGGGACGGGGCTCGCGCCTACTGGATCGGTTCGCACGGCAACAACTCCTCGGGCAAGTACCGAGACAACCGCTGCCGGCTCTTCGCCACCACGATCTCCGGTACCGGCGACCAGGCCAGCGCAGCCAAAGTCGGCTGGTATGGGAATCTGCGGGTCGATCTGATCGCCTGGGACAAGGGCAACGTCCACGGCAAGGGGGCCAATTACTATGGTCTGGAGGCAAGCACGGCGATCGGCATCGAACCCAAGCGGGATGATGGGTTCAACATCGAGGGGCTGGCCATGGGGGCAGACAGCTCGACCGTCTACGTGGGCTTCCGGGCACCGATTGTCCCGGCCAACGACCGGACCAAGGCCCTGATCGTGCCGGTGACGAATGTTCAGGCTCTGGTCAGCAGCAGCCCCTCGGCCGGTCCGGCCACCTTTGGCCCCCCCATCGAGTTGAATCTGGGAGGACGTGGTGTGCGCAGCATGGCGCGGACCACGAGCGGGGGCTATATCATCGTGGCTGGCCCCACCACGAATGCCACCGGCATATCCCCCAGCGACTTCCGGCTATACTCCTGGTCCGGCAATCCGTTGGCGGCACCGGCTCTCTTGCAGAACGACCTGACTGGCCTCAGTACCGGCGGCAGTTTCGAGGCCATCGTGGAGCCAGTTGGCGGAGTCGGCGGGACCATTCAGTTGCTGAACGACAACGGCACCACCGATTGGTACGGCGACAAAGCAGAATCCAAGACGCTCAACGCCAACTGGCAGAAGTTCCGCAGCGATTACGTGACTCCTGGCGCGCCGGTTCCCGGGGCACCGTTTGCCATGACCATGGGGGGGACGGGCAACGACACGGCCTGTTCCGTGGTGCGCACGCTGGATGGTGGCAGTGTGGTCATCGGGTACACCAACTCCTCCGGGGCGGGGAAGTATGACCTGTGGGTCTGCAAGCTAGACAGAGCGGGTGGTGTGGCGTGGCAGAAGACCTACGGCGGGCCCGAGGACGACTGCTCCACAGATATCTTCAAGACGCCATGCATACGGCAGACTCCTGATGGCGGCTACATCGTGGCTACGAGTACCGCAAGCTTTGGCGCGGGGGCAACTGATGTCTGGGTCCTGCGTCTGGCTGCAGATGGCAGCATCATCTGGCAGAAGACGTATGGCGGGGACAAGTGGGAAGCGGGGCTTGCCGTTGCTGTCTGCTCGGATGGCAGTTTCGCGGTCGGGTGCACTACCGGATCGTTCGGGATCGGGAAGGGCAACATATGGGTACTGAAGCTCAAAGCCGACGGCACCATTCTGTGGCAGACGGTCTACAACGAAACTCAGCCACGAACACAGCCCGGTACCCATCTCGTGGGGATCGAGGAAATGGCCGGAGGCGAGCTCTTGGTCACTGGCAACACCTTCTATGCCCCCTGCCTACTGAAGCTGAGTTCCACCGGCGCGCTCCGCTGGGCCATTGACTACGGGGACTCCAACAACTCCGGGGTGGCTCGGAATGGCGTCAAGCCCACCAGCGACGGTGGCTGCGTCGTGGTTAGCGGCGCCGACGGGCCCTGCGTCCAGAAAATCGACGCCAACGGTAGAGCCGTCTGGCACAGGACCTATGACGGGCCTGGCAAGGTCGGCGAAGAGGAGGAGGCGTTGCTCTCGCATGTGTGGGCGATCGACGAGACGCCGGACGAGGGGTACATCATTGGCACGACCTGCCTGCACACCAGGGACACGGGAACGTACATTGGCCGGGCGCTTCTGCGCGTAGACAGCACCGGCGCCCCCCTGTGGTGCCGCTACTACAGGAGCGTGACCTCAGATGACGAGGTGAGAACACACCGACCGGACCTCTCCGACTACTTGCGCGAACGCCCCAACGCGCTGACAGCCTGTCCGGACGGTACGTACCTGATGGTCGGCAAGTCCAAAGTCCTGAAGGCCACTGGGCGGGACATGCTTATACTCAGGGTCCAGGCGGATGGGACCGTCCCCGGCTACGATACCCCCTTCGTCCCGGTCAAAGGCGAAGGGGCACCGCCCAAGCATGGGGGGCTCATCGAGATGAGCACACAGGCCACTACCGTCATCGGAGTCGATACGAGTATCGCCCCGGTCGATTCCCAAATCTCGCCAAACTAGGTGGAGTGGAACGGCCCGCGCCGGGATGGCGCGGGCTGTGGTGTGTGGTGAAGGTGTGGCCCTATGCCAGGCCGACGGCTTCGCGGACGGGGCCCATGATGGACTCGGCGGTCTCGCGGGCGCGACTGGCCCCGGCTTGGAGAACATCCTCCACCAACTCGGGCTTCTCGAGCAGTTCCTTGCGACGTTCGCGCATCTCGGCAAAGTAGTCGGTGTACTTCTCGAACAGGGCCTGCTTGGCGTGGCCATAGCCCATGCCGCCGGCGGTATAGAGCGCGCGCATCTCGGCGAGTTCGTCGGGCGTGGCGAAGAGCTTGTAGAGGGCGAAGACGTTGCAGGTGTCCGGATCCTTGGGCTCCTCCATAGGGGTGGAGTCGGTGACGATCTTCATGAACCTCTTGCGGGTCTTCTTGCCCTCGCCATACAGCTCAATGGTGTTGTCGTAGCTCTTCGACATCTTCTGGCCGTCCAGACCAGGGACCACGGCCACATCCTCCTGGATGATCGGCTCGGGCACCACCAGCAGTTCGCCGTATTGGTTGTTGAAGCGGATCGCTAGATCGCGGGTGACCTCCAGGTGCTGCTTCTGGTCCTTGCCGACCGGCACCAGGTGCGAGCCGTAGACCAGAATGTCCGCCGCCATGAGCACGGGATAGCTGAAGAGCCCGTGGCTGGCCGGAATGCCCTTGGCGACCTTATCCTTGTAGCTGTGGCAGCGCTCGAGCAGGCCAACCGGGGTGAGGCAACTGAGGATCCAGGTCAGTTGGAGAATCTGGGGCACGTCGGTCTGGCGGAAGAAGGTGGTCTTCTCCGGGTCCAGACCGCAGGCCAGGAAGTCCACGGCCACCTCGTGGGTGCGATCTCGTAGGCCCTGCGCCTCAGGGCAGCTGGTCATGGCGTGGTAATTGGCGATGAAGTAGTAGCACTCGTTCTCGGCCTGCAACGCCACGGAGGGACGCATCATGCCGAAGTAGTTGCCGATGTGAAGGGTGCCGGAGGGCTGGATGCCCGAGAGGACTCGTTTCTTCTGTGCAGTCATGGTTCTATATCCAGAAAATGGGGTAATGCAAAGTTCGCAATATACGGAGCCTATGGCGTTTGTCACGCCTTGGCGGGGGTGGGGCTGCAGGCCGGAGGCAGCGGCTGCTATGCCTTGGGGAGATACCGGCGCTCGGCGGCATCGTGCAGCCATTCGCGGGCGACGCGGAGAGCTTCCCGTTCGTCCAGCCAGCCCTGTCGCCATCGCTCGTAGAGGAACTGAGCGAGGATCGTCTTGATGAAGAGGATCTTGCCGTAGGCCCACTCGATGCAGCGCGCGTCGGAGACAACCAGTGCTGACTTGCAGGCGGGCAAGGCCTCGATGCGCTGGGCCATGCTCGCCAGATAGGTGCTCTGGCGGAAGTTGTACCACCACATGCCGCCCACGTGGACGTTGGGGAAGATGCGGGCGGCCTGGACCGCGTCCACGTTGTTCGCGGCCGTGCCGATCACCAGCTCGAAGTCGCAACCGTAGCGCTTGAAGACACCATGCAGGCTGGTCACGGTGCGCGGATTGGGCAGGGGCGAGGCGTTGCCGGACGCATCCTTGCCGACGCCGAGGAAGAGCTGGGCGAACATGCTGTGTTCGGCCAGAGCAGCGAACAGACGACCGACCAGGAAGCGGTCGATCTCGTTGGCAGAGGGCTCGGCGGGAGAGAGGACATCGACAGGATCGGGACAAGACAAGAAGGCACTGACCTCGGCGCGGACGCCACGGCTGCCCTGGGCAGCCAAGGCCGCCACCGCCTGGTGGATCTGCTCGGCAACGCGACCGGCGTCCAGGCGATCCAGCGAATGGCGAAGTTGCTGGTGCAGGCTTGGCCAGTCGAGTCCGAGGCGCACAGGGACCAGACACCCACGCCCTGGGAGACCAGGCAACTCGGACCGCTCGCCGAAGTTGGTGGTGAGATGGCGGATGGCCAGGCGGTCGCAGACGTCTGCACACCACTCCTCGCTGGTCGCCGATGCTCGAACCGCTTCGTCGGCTTGACGAACACTGGTCTCGTCCGTGAGCTCGACCCCATAGAGGTCCGCGAGGATGCGACGGACAACCCAGTTCATGGTGGTGTGTCGGGTAGCCGCGAAGGCGTCGAGGAACGCGGCGATGCGCCGTTCCTCAGGGAGATCCCTGGCATTGGCGGGGTAGCCAGCAGCGACCAGCTCGCGGAAGAACCAGAAGTAATGGAGGATGTCCCAGACGTTCTGGGCAGGAACGGGAACACCACGCTCGCCAAGGTGGGTGTGCGTGTCGAAGACAGGGAGGGCCAGAATTTTGGTTTGGAGGTCGGGGTAAGGGATCATGGTGCGGGCTCGTGCTCAGGAGTTGCGGAACGCACAATATCAAGTGGAAGATGCGGAAGACAAGCGACGGGACGCCACGTCCACTGTGAACGTCCGGTGCCGAACGCGGCAAAGGGAGCAGGAGGGACAAGCTGCGAGACGCGGCTTCTACCGTCCTTTGCGGCGCTCCAGTTCGGTGGCACGTTGCCAATAGCCGGCGAGTTCGCCGGGGGTGCAGTCGTCGGTGGCGCGTCCCTCGCTGGCAGCAAGGAGCTCCAGGCAACGGAA
>JABGQJ010000044.1 GCA_018648945.1 Victivallales bacterium | reverse complement strand
CGACTGGATCTGGTGTTTGCCGCGAGCGACCCCCAGAACTATGCCCGTTTGCTGTGGACCGCCGACGGCTTGGTCCTGGCCTTCACCGAAGCGGGGAGAACCCGGACGCTGACGCAGGTGAACACCGCCTTTCCCGCGTCCTTGGCAAAGGGAGGAGAGGTGCTCCTGCGGCGTCATCGCCATCGTCTCGAGGTGATTGCGGATGGCCGGCGCGTGTGCCGTATTCTGGCCCCGCCGTTCGGCAAGGGCATGGCGGCCGTCTGCACGGAGAACGGTGGCGCGACGGTCGCGAAGCCGCCCTACCAGCCCGTGGAACCGGTGAAGTTTGGCGATGATTTCATGCGCACCGAGGAGGAGGGAAAGAACCTCGGCCTCTGGAAGACCGTGTCTGGCGACTGGCACATGTACTCGGTGATGGAGCGCATCCAGGCCAATCCGGATGCGCGCATTCGCGAGGGACGCGAACCGGCAGCCGACCGCAGTCCCAATCCGTTCTGTCTCTCGGGCACGGGCACCGAGGGGGCCTTCATTCTCAACGGCCAACCCTTCTGGAGCGACTACCGGGCGGGGGTGTCGGTGCGCTCCATGGGCAGTGAGTTCGGTCTTCTGTTCGGCGCGGTGGATGCCGATACGTGCTGGCTGGCCCGCTGGCGGCTCCATTCGTTGGGCGTCAAGCCCAACCTGCTGGAACTCGTGCGACGCCAGGGAGGCAAGGAGGAAGTCGTCGCCGCCGTCCAGGTCGTGGGCCGGGCGCGTGGTTGGTACCGCTTGGAGGCGATCACGTTGGGGTCGCGCATCGACGTGTTGGTGGATGGTGTGAGCGTGCTCACCCACCAAGACAGGCGGTCTGTCGGTGGGCGCATCGGCCTCTACGCCAAGGGCAAGGAGGAAACCCTGTTCGACGATGTGTCCCTGGCCTCGGTAGAGAGAGTGGACCTGGACGCCCTGAGCGAATTCGCACCCGCCCGTCGCGCGGTGAGTGGCGAATGGCGGGTCGAGGGCAGGGGTACGGGCTTGAGCTTCGCGGCAACGACCGCTCGCCGGGATCTTGCACTGGTTGCCCTTGGCTACGACGATTGGTCGACCGGTGGCTTTGCAGCCGAGGTGACGGCGCGAAAGGACGCGATCGCCGGCCTGGTTCTGGGATTGCAGGATGCGAGGAACCATCTACGTGCGGAGCTTGGCATCCGCGACCGGCAGGCGCGCCTGATTCAGGTGCGTGACGGCGCGGAAACCACCTTGGCCGAGTCTCCTGTGGTGTTGCCGGACGGCCCCGTGCAGCTCTTCGTGGACATGGATGCGAGCACCCATGTGCGCTTCTTCGTGAACGGGCGGCTGGTGCTGCGCCAGCCGTTGGCCGAGGCCCCGACCGGGCCGGTGGGCCTGGCCGTGCGGGGCAAGGGCACGGTGCAGTTCCGCGCGGTGCAGGCCTTCGCCGAATTGGCGCGCGAGTGGGAGCACGCGGTGGACATCGCACGCTTCGCCAACGACCCGTTCATGCAAGGCTGGGCGTCCCCCCGGTACGCCTGGATCCTAGCCACCGGCTCCGAGGCAGAGACCTTCCCGCAACGCTACATCCACAAGGGGGACTTCTATGGCCCCTTCCAGATTTCCCTGCCCATCGACGACGGCCTGCGCCTGTCCTTCGGCGGCGAGTCGGTGGAAGACAAGGATCACTATGGGTTGGCCATGCAGATTACGTCCGCAAAGGAAGGAACGTTGGTTCTGACCCGGCAAGGCAAGGAGATCGCGACGCAGGCATTCACTCCCGGAGAGTGCAAGGTGCTGCCCGGTCAGCAGATCGTGGACGAGAAGATCGGGGCTCTGCCCAAGACGCCGGACACCGTGTCCTACGGCACGCTGACGGTGCATCGCGACGGGCACGAAGTGTG
This sequence comes from Victivallales bacterium, assembly GCA_018648945.1. The sequence goes on along the minus strand of JABGQJ010000044.1, from coordinate 19,046 downwards.
GGCCGAAATCGACGGCAAGGAAGTGATGGCCCTGCACGAAAACGAGCCGTTGACCGGACGGACCGTGGTCCTCGACCTACCGCACGCACTGGACTTGGTCCATGTGGGCACGGTCCGCGCCCAAGTGCGAGACTATCTCTTCGAGAAGGCGGCGACCGACTGGGTCCAGGTGGGCAGTTGGGAGGTGACGAACCGCTTTGCCTGCGACCCGCGCTGGTCGCACATGAATGGCCGCGGCAAGGGCACCGCCGCACTCTGGAACAAGCTGGCGTTCGACGGTGACTTCACCTTGGAGTACTACGCGGGCATGCGGATGCGCCAGGGCGAGATGCACGAAGGTGCAGCCAAGATGTACTACCCGCGCGTCGGGGACATTAATGTGGCCTTTGGGGCCAAAGACATGGACCTCTTCTCCGGCTACAATGTCATTCTCCAGGGCTGGGACCCCATGTGGACCGAGACTTGGAGCCGCTTCATGCGCGGCAGCGAGATCATGGCCAAGAACGACCGTCATCTGATTCCGCGTGGGCGCCATCAGCGACCCAAGGCGCGCGAGATCGAGGTGGCCTGGGATCCCGGCGGCCGGCCTGTGCACGGCGCGTGGTACTATGTAAAGATCCGCAAGACCGGGGGGCAGTTCGACGTGTCCTTCGACAATGTACCTGTGTTCTCAGTCACCGACCGTGATCCGCTGGCCGGCCAGCGGCTGGCCTTGTGGACCCAGCACAACAGCATCGTGATTGCCCGCGCCAAGGTGGCCTATCGCCAGGCCACCCGGCCAACCCCGAAGGTCGAGACCAAGGCCTTGGCCGAGCCGGAAGCACGCCTGCCTGCTCCCTATCGTCTACGTGGCTTGACCCAGCCCGGGATGCTGCTCGACTTCGAGAGCGATTCCGGCGGGTTGCTCCCCTTTGCGGGCGACCAAAGCGCGGAGCTGCGCCTGGTGTCGCGCCCCAAGGGGGAAGGGCAGGCCCTGCGCCTGGAGAATCTCTACGGGGGTGGAGACTTCGGCGTCGCGATTCCCGTGCACGACATGGATGCGACGCGGCTCTCCCGCATCGAGTTCGACTACGCCATGCCCCCCGAAGCGAAGCTGAATCTCTATGTATCCCTGGCCGAGCGGCCCCACGAACGCTGGTTCGTGACCCTGAGTGGGCCAGACAAGGCGGCCCCCAACGTCCACCGTCTCGGCACCTTCGAGGGGGCCAATGCCGATGGCAAGTGGCACCATGCGAGCTTCGACTTGGGGGCGGCATTGCGCCGCGCCCTGCCGCAAGAGGGCCCGTTGCACATTCGGGGGCTGGCGATCGCCATGCTCCACGAGGGCTACCTGAACGCGGGTCTGGGCGGCAATCCGCAGGGGGTCACCTGGCATCTGGACAACCTCCTCCTGCGTTCGCACGGTCCGAAGCAGTCGCTCTTCGCCTGGACGCCGCTTACCACTCCCGCCCCCACGCGGTATCGGGCGTGGTTTGCGCCCGGCAATACGCCTACGCCCATGCCGGCGGCTGGCGAGGTGCGCACAGGCGACTCGTTCACGGTCGATCTCCCAGCGGCGGGTGACTGGCTGGTGCAGGCCGCCGTGGAGATCGCTGGCCAATGGCGCCCAGTCCCGCCCGTCCCGGTCCGCGTGTGCGAGCCCGTGCAGGTCGCCCGGACGGAGCCAGCAGACAAGGGAACCTGGGACGGAGGCGTGATTCGCGTCTTCCTAAAGCCCGGCCAACGGGCCAATCTGGATCTCTCGCGCTGCGCCCTGAAGCTGGGCGATGCCCGCATCCCCGCTGCCGAACACCTGGCCCGATACGACGAAGAAAAGGGCATGCTGGAGTTCTTTGCCAACCCGGCGCGAGTGCAGGTCGCAACCGCAACCGAGACTGCCTTGGAATTCGTCTATACCGACGATCTCCTGCCGACGCCGCTGGCAAAGAAAGAGCAGGAAGCCAAGGTGGAAGCCACTGTCGTACCAGGGAAGCCCGTCGCCGTCGAGTTGAAGGCAGGCGGCGGAACTGCGGTACCGGTGGCGACCGCGAAGAAGCCCGAGCCACGGGCCCTTCCCGCAGTTGCCCTGGATGCGGAACGGTCCCACAAGTGGACGATGTCGCTTCCCGAGGACGGCGACAAGGTCGCTCCGTCCCTGGTCCGACTGAACTCGGACAGCTACCGCCGCCTCGATTTCGAGGATGGCTTGGGCGTGCTTCCCCTGGTTGGCAGCGAGGTCCTGCTGCAGCGGGTGCCACGCGGCGACGGGCATGCCTTGCGGGTCGTGAACCGGCTCTGCGGGAGCCCCTTTGGCGCCCAACTGGGCTGGTCGGGCTTCGACCTGGGACAGAACCCGATCCTGGAATTCGACTATCGGGTAACAGAAGACGCCAACGTGGGCTTCCAGATCGCGTTGTTCGGACGCAAGTACATTGTGTCCCTGACCGATACCGACGAGACCACCACCACCTCATTGGGGCAGATCCCGGATGTGGTGGCGGATGGTACGTGGCAGCACGCGCGGGTTGACTTGACCGCGCTCGTGGCAGCCAGCGGGAACACGCGCGGACGGGCCCGAAGCCTGGACGTGGGTGGCATCTTCGTCGGCGACTTCGGCTATGCCGGTGACGCCCCCGGCGCATGGTACGAACTGGATAACCTGTGCTTGAGTCGGATGGCTTCTGCCAGCAAGGGGCTCGAATTGCGCTGGGCCGCCCACGATGCCGGCGGGATCGCTGGCTACAGCTACAGCTGGGACGACCAGCCGGGCACGGACCCGGACACGACCCCGGAAACTGCCAGCGGCAGTGCCACATTCGGCAAGCTGCCCGAGGGCAGGCAGTTCTTCCATATCCGAGGGATCGACCGGGCGGGGAACGCCGGACCCACCAGCCACTACCCCTTCATCATCGACAACACCCCGCCGGAGATCGTCGCCAGCAGTCCTGTAGACGGGAGCAAGGACGCCGCCTCGGAGCTTTCCGTGACCTTCGGCGAGAGCGTGTCCCAGATCAACACCGGCTCGGCCCAGATCTTCGTCAACAAACGGCGGTTGCCCGTGCGCACCGGACAGACCGAATGGGATCCGGAGAAGCGGAAACTCACCGTGGACCTGCTGGCGGACTGGAACCTGATGAGCAAGCCGCTGAAGGACGGCCAGGAAATGTCGGTCCGAATCAGCGGTCTCAAGGACTTCGCCGGCAACCAGGCGGAGCCCTTCGAGTTCTCCTGGAAGGTGGACTACAGCCAGGACAAGGAGCCGCCCCCGGCGCCCTATCTATGGTCGAGCAACGGACAATTCCAGGCATTCGATCACTTCGGCAACGCCAGGCACACGTGGCGCCCCTACGTGCGGGGGGCGGCCGCCACTTCCTCGGCGGAGCGGGTGCAGGATGAGGGACGGGGGGGCTGGTGCCTGCGCGTGCGCAAGGATGAGGCAGGTTCCCGCTTTGGCATCCACAACTACAGGTCCACCAACATCGAGACCTCGCCCCAGATGGCCTTCGATATCCGCATCATGCCCGGAACCAAGGTCAATGCGCTCTTCTATGTGGACAAGAAGTACTACGCGGTCCGGCTGACCGGCGGGGACAAGCTGCCGATCATCGGAGAGGCCCCCGAGGTGACGGACGACGGCAAGTGGCACCGGGTCAGTTTCGATGCCGGGAAGATGCTGCGCAAGGCGCTCCCCGACGCGGCAGAGATCAAGGTCCGCAGCTTCGCGATCGCGGGCTGGAGTGATGGCAACGAGGTGGGAGCCACATTCTACCTCGACAACTTCGGCTTGATCGGGCCGCGCCCGCCTCTGCCCCTGTTCAGCTACAGCGCAACCGATGCCACGGGCATCACCAAATACCGCATCGCCTTCGACCAGAATCCGGCCAGCACGGCTGGCGAGGAGACGCAGAGCGCCCAGAGCGGCAAGCGCCTGCTGGCCGCCGACAAGCCTGGCATGTGGTATGTCCACGCGGCCGCACGGGATGGGGCGGGGAATTGGAGCGAGACCGTGCACTACCCCTACCTCTGCACCGCTCCGGTTCCGGAGAGCAAGGAAGATGGGCTGGAGGCGACAGCACGTTGGCGTTCCGCGGCCGGTGGCGGTCGCGTCCGAGGGGTCGTCTACCAGGCCACCACCATGGGTGGCAACAGGCTAATGGGGTTGCGAGTCACCAGTTCCCGCCAAGGCGATGCCGGCGTGTACTGCCAGGTTACGGGCACCCCCCTGAGCGGGAAGGTGAAGCTGAGTGCCTCGATCTTCTCAGGAGCAACGGAGCCGATGAAGATGCACGCGGTCCTCAAGGGATACAGCGGGCGGACACTGACCAGCGAGTCGGTCGAACTCAAACCCGAGGCGTGGGCAAAAGAGCGGCAGTTCGTCTTCCCGGAGCCCCTGCCGACGGCAGGGAAGGTCGGCGAGCGCTGGAGCCTGAGCTTCACGGCCGCCGTGGCCAAACGGGCCAGGCCTGTCTTCCTTTTCGACAGTGTCCAACTGGCCAGCATGCCTGCGATGACGCCCGGAGCCGGCGGCGAGTGACGGCAGCCTTGGACCCAACCAAGGCAGTGCGGATCCTCGGCGTCGACACCGCGCTCCGCACGACGGGGTACGGCGTGATCGATGCGCATGGATCGCGCCTCTCCCCGGTGGACGCAGGCGTGATCAAGACGACCCGGAAGTATCCCTTCAGCGAGTGCCTGCGGCGGCTGGCCGGGGGCATTCGGGAGTTGGTCAAACTGCACGCGCCGGACGTGGTGGCGATCGAGGGCGCGTTCTACTGCCGCAACGTGCGCACGAGCATGGTCCTGGGGTCCGCGCGCGGGGCGGTGATTGCCACAGTGGCCGAACTGGCGATTCCCATGTATGAGTACGCGCCGCGGCGCGTGAAGCAGGCGGTCTGCGGGCACGGCAATGCGAGCAAGGAGCAAGTCGCCCTGTTGGTTTCGCAGATTCTCGGCATCTCGGTGGCGAATCTGGGCGATGACTCGACCGATGCCCTGGCGCTCTGTATCTGCCAGGCGCATACGGCCCAGGCGAAGGGCGGGCTTTCCCTGCCGGACCCGCTCTGACAAGTCCCCCTTGGCGCGGTACAGTAGCCGTCCCGTCCCTGCCGGTGACGGATCCCGCGCGAGTCATGAGATGCCGAAGGGGTACTGCCATGTCGAAGATCACCCGAGTATTGGCTGATTGGTTGGGCCTGCGCCGCTGGCTCTTCCCCCTTGCTCTCTTTCCTGCCTTCCTGGCGCTCGCCATCGGCCTGCAAGTGCTCGCCGGCGCCTACCGCTGCGAGTTCGGGGGGCATCCAGACGAGGCGGGGCACTACGTCACGGGCCTGCTGATCCGAGACTTCATCGCCCGGGCCAAGCCTGGCAACCCGATGGCCTACGCCAAGACCTACTACAAGCACTACCCGAAGGTGGCGCTGGGCAACTGGCCGCCTGGCTTCTATCTGATCCAGGCAGGTTGGACCTTGCCCCTTGGGGCCGGTCGGACCCAGGTCCTGGTGCTGATGGCGGTGCTCGGGGCGTTGGTATCGGCGCTGATTGCAGGGGTGGCGGCAAACCGGGTCCCGCGCCCGCTCGCTGCGGTCTGCGGCTTCGCGTTCCTGCTGCTCCCACTGGTGCAAAAGTACCTATCAATGGTGATGACCGAGCCCACCATCGCGCTACTGGGATTGGTGGCTGTCGTCTTCTGGGCACGCTATCTGGCCCGGGAACGGGCGGCGGACGCCATCGCGTTTGGGGTGGTGGCCGGAGTCTGCATCCTGACCAAGGGCACGGGCTTCCTGCTGGCCGGCGTGCCGGTGCTTTCGGTGCTCCTGACCCGGCGTTGGGGCTTGCTGAAACGCATGTCGTTCTGGCTGTCTGCCGTTGTCGTGGCAGTAATCGCCGGTCCCTGGACACTGCTGACCCTGAAGCTGGCCAAGGAAGGTTGGGAGCATGGTGGCCCGTCTCTCGGTTTCACTCTCAGCGCGATTCCCTACTATGCGGGCAAGCTGCATCAGTCGCTGGGGGAACCCCTGTTGCTGCTGCTCATCCTGGGGCTGGTCGCCGCTGTCCGCACGTCCTGGCAGAAGGGCAAGGACGCCGGGCTGGAAGCGAGTGTGGCGGCTCTGGTCCTGGCCGTTTACTTCCTGCATATTCTGGTGCCGTGCGGCCACGAGGCCCGGCATCTGATTCCGGCCTTGGCCGGAGGGTGCGTCCTGGTCGCGTTCGGGGCCATGGAGGTCTGGCAGCGCTTGGGGGTGACCCGATTGGGGAAGAAAGGCGAGGCGGTGGTTCTGTCCCTGCTTCTGGCGGCGGTCTTCGCGGTGGAGACCTTCACCGTGCCGCAGAAGGGCTACCAGGGATTCCAGGCGGCGGCCGAGAAGATCCTGGGCACGCCTGGGGACGACAAAACGGTCCTCTTCGTTTCCTCCGATGCCCGGGGTGAGGGCATGTTTATCGCCGAGATCGCCATGCGCGAGAAGCGCCTGGGACATATTGTGCATCGAGGGAGCAAGCTGCTGTCGAGCAGCAGTTGGAGTGGCGGCGATTACGAGGCCAAGGCCGAGGACAGCACGCAGTTGGTGCAGGTACTCGCCAAGGCCAAGGTCGGCCTGGTCGTGATCGACACGACGCTGCCGGCGAAGCGCCGGGCCAAGATGCCGCACCACACGCTTCTGGAGCAGGCGGCCGCCGCCGAACCGGACGTCTTCGAGCCGGTTGGCCTGTACCCTATGCTTCGCGCCGACAGACGTTCTGAGAATGGCATCCGGGTCTACCGGTTCCATCCCCCAACCGTGCCACCCCCGACCGAGGACAAAGGCTGATGAGACTTCGCTCGTTCCTGGGCTCCCTTTCTCTTGCCCTACTGCTTCCCGCCGCCGAGCCGCTCCCCGCCATCGTGTTGGCCGATTTCGAGGATGGCTACGTGCCCGGCATCGGTGGGGAGGGCCGCCAGCCCGAGAGCGAGGTCACGCTGGTCTCCTCGCCCGTGCACGGGGGGCGTCAGGCCGCCAAGTTGAGCTACCTTTTCCGCAAGGATGTGAAGCCGAGGCAGTACGTGGAGGTGTGGGTGAACCGCCACCTGGAGGCGGATATCAAGTCGGTCTCCGCCTGGATTCATGGCGACGGCTCCAAGCAGTTGCTGAAGCTGCGGGCTCGGGACAAGACCGGCGAATGGTTGCAGTACCGCTACGGCGTGATCGATTGGCAGGGCTGGCGGCACGTGACAATCCCGCTTCGGAAGCCCGCATTCGAGGTCTCCTGGGGCGGTGATGAGGATGGTAAGCCGACTTCCCCGGTCTCCGGCATTGCCTTCCTGATCGACAGTGCCGTGGAGCCCGCGACGGGCGAGCTGATCTTTGACGACATCACCTACAGTGCCGTGGGCGAGCCCCTGGATTTCGTGCGGGTCAGCGCCAAGAGCGAAGCCCTGGGCAACGCCTTCTACGGGCAACTGCCCGAGTTCGCGGTGCAGGTGCAGAATGGCCTGGATTCCCCGCAACGGGCTTTCCCGGTCGTGCTGCGGGTACTGGGGGCAGATGGGCAGGAGTTCAGCCGGGCGGAACGAACCCTCTCGCTGCCCGCCAAAGGGACTGCTGATTTCTCGCTTAGCCCCGTGCTGGCTCAATACGGTCTGTACCGAGCCGTGATCTCCTACCGCGACCGCGAAGAGACCATTCCTTTCAGCTATCTGCCCCCCGCCGACACGCGGGACGCGGATTTGGCCAGCCCGTTCGGCGTTTCCATGCACTTTGGCCATGGAGGTCGGGGGCCCATCGAGAACAACCTGAAGCTGGCGAGCGACTTGGGGATTCGGTGGGTGCGGGACGACGCGTCGTGGGGAAGTGTCGAGAAGGAGAAGGGCGTCTACAAGGTGCCGCCCACCTTCGACCGTTTCCTCCGGACGACCCGCAAGGACTGGGGCTGCGAGCCCATGATTATTCTGGACTACAACAACGCGCTCTACTGCAAGGACCGCGCTGTCGCCACCGAGGAGGAACGCGTGGCCTTCGCCAACTGGGCGGAGTTCATGGCCCGCGAGTACCGGGACAGCGTGACCTACTGGGAGGTCTGGAACGAGGCCAACATCTCTGGGTTCTGGCAACCCAAGCCCAACGCTAAGGACTATGCGCTGCTGCTCAAGGCCACCTACGCGGCCGTCAAGCGCGGCAATCCCGACGCCCAGGTGGTCGCCATGGTCACGGCAGGGATCGATCTCAACTTCATCGACAAGGTGCTTGCCGAGGGGACGGTCGGCTACTTCGACGCCATCTCCGTGCATCCCTACCGCTATCCCGCCGCGCCGGAGGCGGGCGGCACCACCATGTTGGGGCATTTCCAGAAACTGCTCGACGTCCTGGCCAAGCACGGCATCAAGGACACGCCGATCTACAACACCGAGGTCGGCTGGCCGAACCAGGACGACCCGCGTGGCCTGCCCGAGGCGACCAGCGCCGCCTATCTCTCCCGCATGTACGTCCAACTGCATACCATTCCGCAGATCCGCTCCACCTTCTGGTACGACTTCCAGAACGATGGCCAGACGCGGGAGTACAACGAGCACAACTTCGGTCTGCTCCGCAATGACTTCACCCCCAAGGCCCCGGCCGTCGCCTACCGAATGACCTCGCTGGCCTTGGAGGGCAGGCACTTCGTGCGCGAACTGGACACCAGGGACGAGGGCACACGGGCGTTCCTCTTCGCCGGCAACGACGGCAGCACCGTGCTGGCCGCCTGGAGCACGACTGGCGTGGGTTCGCTGAACACTGTGTGGCGGACCGCTGGCGTTCGCTTGCTCTCGGCCTGCGGTGCCACTCAGGACCTCGGCCTGCGCCGCGGCGCGCTGGTCGTGGAACTGAGCGAGATGCCGGTGTTCGTGATCGGTGCCGGGTCAGTCAAACTGGCCAAACCGACCCTCTCGGGCGAGGGGACCTGGACCGTGCCCGGACGGGCGGCATCGCTCGCGCTCAAGTTGCGGAACCCCCTGCCCGTAGCAGTGGGCGGTTCCTTGGCAGTCACTCTCCCCGAGGGGTGGTCACTGGCAGGGAATCGCTCGGTCCTGCTGGATCGCCGCAAGTCTGGTGTTCGGACGCTGACGGTGCGGCCGCCGGTTGATGCCGAGCCGGGTAAGAGCCACCCGGTGACGTGTCGCTGGCTGAGCGAAGATGGGACCTTCCTTGGTGCGGTCACCGTGCCGGTGGAGCTGAAACCGGCCACCTCCCTATCGCTGGCGTTCGAACCCAGCGCCAGGTCGCTGCGGGTCGAAGTGAGTTCCCCCCTGGCCGCCCGTCCCGTCGTGACCGGCGCGCACCTGCGCTTCACCTTGCCCGATGGCACGGAAACCACCCGCGATGTGCTGGCGAACTTCCGGTGGTCCGGCTTCTCGCTTCCCTGCCCAGCCCTGACCGTGGCCCCGACCGGCGCCGAACTCACCCTCACCTTCGCCGAGGTGCCACCAGTCAAGGCGCAGACCGAGTTCAACCTCTGGCCCGTTCCTCTCGCCGGCATCATGGTCGATGGCAAGGGGGAGGACTGGCAGGGCACGACCCGAATGAAGCTCACTACCTTCGACGGCCCTGGCAAGGACAAGTGGACCGGCCCCAAAGACGCCTCTGCCACGGTCTCCCTGGCTCGCGACCTGGATGCGCTCTACCTCTATGCGGAAGTCACCGACGACAAGCATGCCCAGGCTGCGGCCGGGGCCGGGGTCTGGGAAGGCGATGGCATTCAGCTTTCCCTCGCGCCCATGAATGGGAAGCCCGAGGACCGGGTCGAGATCGGCTTCACGCTGACCACCAAGGGCCCGCAGGTCTACCGCTGGACCCAGGACGAAGGCGTGTTGGAAAGCGTCGCCTTGAAGGTGATCCGCGAAGGCACCACCACCCGCTACGAAGCCGCCATCCCCTGGCCCGTTCTCGGCGGCCACCCACCCGAAGGCACCCTCCGGCGTTTTGCCTTGGTGGTGAACGATCGTGACAACAAGGAGCGCGAGGGCTGGCTGCGCCTCTTCAAGGGCCTCGGTTGGCGCAAGGACACCAGCCAACACGGCCTGCTCCGCTTCTGAGCCCAGCCCCTGCGGCTCGTCCGCGTGGCAGGTCCCCGGAATTGCACGGCCTTGGCGATGGCAGGAAACCTGGCACCGATCTGGGGAAACCGGAGCAGGGACGCTCCGGCTACGAAGGGCGGCCTTTCCCCCCGTAGCCTTGGGGCCAGGTTCTTTCTGGCTTGTTGGAGACGGGTTTCTTGGCTCAAACTGGGGTCCCGGAGATCTTGAACAGTCCCTGGTAACCGGCGGGGATGAGAATGGCATGGTCCCCGATGAAGGCACAGTCGGGGCTGCCGCTGAGGTCGTGTTGGCAGATCAGTCTTGGTTGGGTGAGGCACGATACGTCGACCAGTGTCACCTGGCCGCTGATTCGGTTGCACGCGACCAGGGTGTTCCCGCGACAGGTCGGTTTGCCGTAGAAAGCCGGGCCGCCCTCGATTCTGTGGACGGGCAGGTCTTCGTAGTTGCCCTTGAAGCCCGGCGCATAGAACGAGTACCCGCCGCCTCTGGTCAGTAACGCATACGGGCCACAGGGACAGTATCCGCCCGCCTCCATGTCCGGCAGGATCTCCGGCACGTCCGGCATGGGCACCGGTTCGTCCCCACCGAGGTCCAGCATGAAGGTCCGGCCTGCGCACCATGTCCCGCAGATGTAGCGGCCATCAACGAAGCCATTGCACAGCTGCCGGTAATAGACCAGACCGCCCCAGCCGCGTTCGGTCCTGACGAGACGCGGAGGCGCGTCACCGGACACATTGAGGACCTCGTAAGCGGCGCCGCCGGCATGTATCACGGCAAAACGGCCATCTGGCGAGACCCGGACCTGCCGTACCGGTCGCTGGCACGGGTACGTGTGCATCAACGCCAGCGTTGTGCCGTCGATCTTGTAGCAGCCCAGTCCGCCAGAGCTCTCCGCCGCGTACAGGACCGTGCCGACGACTTGGACGTCCATTGCGAAGCCGCGGGTGGCATGGATAGCCAGCACCCGAAGATCCTGGTCCAGAACATGGAGGCCGGCCGAGCCGCATGCGGCGTATACCTGCCCGTCTTCTTCCACTGCCGCATAGACTTGTCCGGCGGGGCGATAGTGCGCGATCTGTGTCGCGAAAGCCCCCAGCGTCTCGCAGAGGGCCGGCCGGCTGGTTTCGTGGAAGTCGCCCACGACTGTCATGCCTGTCGTGGCCTGTCCGGCCCCGCCCGTTCGCGGCGTGGTTTCGACGGTCTCAGGCTTGACCAGCTCTTCGTCGTGGAACACGTGCAGATCGGAGAACAGACCGCCGATGTACATGCACCCATCGACCGCGGCCAGACCGCAGACCGGGCTGTAGAGCTTCCGGGTCGGGTCAAAGGGGAGAATCGGCGGCCGCCGACCGTGCGCGGATGTGGTCTTCAGTTCTCGGTACCCCGGTTCGCCGGGATACAGGGGAATGCGGAGTTGCGCCAGTTCTCTCGGCTCCCGGGGATTGGAGACGTCCAGAACAAACACACCGTTGTAGGTGTGGGAAAGGTACGCATAGGGGAAGCTGAGTTGCACGCGCCACGTATCCGGCCAGCCGTAGTAGAATCTCCAGTCGAACTGGACTCTGGACAGATGCCGCGGGCGGGCGGGATCGGAGACATCGACAATGTCCATGCCGTTGCCTGCACCGTATCGCTGGTCGTCGATATCCAGGGCTGCGCCTTTCTGGTGGTGTCCTGTCGCGGCGTACAGAACACCGTTGTGCACGCGAACCCCGTCCCCGCGCCCGCCCAATTCGACGGTTGCGATCTGCCTGGGAGCCGCCGGATTGCGGACATCGCAGATGGCCACCCGGCGTTCTTCCCAAGCGCCCGCATACAGAATGCCGTTGTTGATCTCGCACGACTGCGCTTCGCCCGCGCGCATGACCGAAACGTGTCGGGGAACTGCCGCGTCGGAGACGTCGACGATCTCCACCCCAAACCACCGGCAAGCGATGAACGCGAACGGGCCCCGGACGTCGATTCCCGTGGCAAACTCGATTGTGTCATACCGGGCAACGGTTCGGGGCTGGGCGGGGTTGGAGACATCGACGAGGAACAATCCGTCCTCGCTCGCCGTGATGAATGCCGTGGACCCGCGAACGACAATCTGGCGGAGATTGCCCAGGTCCGCCAAGCTCCCGACCGGCGTCGGCCTGGCGGGATCGGCAAGGTCGAGGATCGTCAGGCTCCGCTGTTGCAGCGCGTACAGGTACCGACCGTGGCGGGTTACGTCGATGCAGCCGCCGATTCCCGCTTCGCCGGTCGGTAGGCGTTCGTTGCCGAACGCGATCCGGACCGTGGAGCACGCGCGTTGCTCTTCCCCAGGGGCTGCGATGCTACTCGATGGCGTGGGCATGGGGGCCCTCCTACAGATTCAGTGTCTTCCTGCCTGCCAACGGAGCTCGATGGTTGGTCGCAGGTGTGAAGTTCCTGGGGGACGCTGGGAATGCACGTGTCCACGTGCTTGCTTCTTCCTGGAGCGGGCTTTGTCTGCAACCCAAGTGGGGTCGGACTGGGGCGGAGAGTCCAAGCTCTCGCAGATCACAGGCCCTGCCACTCTCCCTTTTCTGACTCTCTGAGTTCCTGGCCTCAGGCATAGAAACAGGTACTGTAGTCTCTGTCTCTGTACATTGTGTGAGGTGGACCCCATGTCAAGGACCATCGGGACGCGATATTGGGATTGAGTGGCCTTTCTGCTTTTTAGGATGGGGCCGTGGTTAGGTTAACATGCTGGCAATAAGGTATCTGGCGCTGATTGTCAGCGGGAATTGTGGCCCTACATGCAAATCGGGTGTGCTCAGCAATCGGCTCTGGGGGATTCTCCCCCGGCGAGGGCGTGGCGTTGGTCAAGCGCTCGAGCCAGCGCCTTCCCCCAACCGCGAACGCATGACCGTGTCCAGCAACGCCGCTGGCACGGTCGTGCCGGACGGTTGGCGCTGCGGCGGTTGTGTGAGAATTGTGTGAACGGGATTGCCACCTGGGCACTCGCACTCTATCATAGTGGACCAAGTCCAGTATTGAACCAAGTCTACTATTGGTTGAGGTCAAGCGATGCAATCCGGTGACTGTCCTTGCTCAGGGCGCACTCTTTCGCGGCAGGTCCGTCCGGCTGTCCTAGCGATTCTTGCCAATGGGGAAGAGCACGGGTACCGGATCGTGCAACGGCTGGCGGAGCTCCGCCTGTTTGGCGAGGCGCATACGCCAGACCCTAGCGGTCTCTACCGGGCTCTGAAGCAGATGGAGACGGAGGGCTTGGTCGTATCGACCTGGGATCGGCAGGGCACGGGGCCGGATCGGCGGCTCTTCTCGCTGACCGCCGCTGGGCTGGACTGTCTGGGACGCTGGGTCGATACATTGACGGAGCACGCGGCGGGGCTGTCCGAGCTTATTGGCGTGATGCGAGACGCAGTGGCTCAATCCGGCGGGAACGAGCCATGATCCGCGCCTACGTCGCCGAACTGATCGGCACCTTCCTGTTGGTCTTCTTCGGGGTGGGCGTGGTCCACGCGGCGGTGCTGACGGGTGCCCAGTCCGGGCTTTGGCACGTGGCGGTCGTGTGGGCTGTGGGCGTATCGCTGGCGATCTATGCCTCCGCCGCTCATTCCGGTGCCCACCTCAACCCTGCGCTTACCGTGTCGTTCGTGGTTTTTCGCCGTTTTCCCCTGCGCCGTGCGGTTCCGTATGTGGTCGCTCAGGTGCTGGGCGCATTTCTTGCCGCCGCTGTGCTCTACGTTCTGTTCGGCGGTGTCCTGGCCCATTTCGAGGCCACGCACGGGTTGGTCCGAGGCGCGCCCGGCAGCGAGCTTGCGGCGATGGTCTACGGCGAGTACTTCCCCAACCCCGGCATCGCCAAAGAGCTGAGCTGGGCTCCCAGTGTGGTCTCCCTGCCAACAGCCATGTTGGCGGAGGCGATCGGCACGGGGTTGCTGGCGTTCTTCGTCTTCGCCCTCACCCATCCGCGGAATGCGGCAGCGCCGGGAACCAAGCTGGCGCCGGTCTTCATCGGGCTGACGGTGGCGGCCATCATCTCCATCCTCTCCCCATTGACGCAAGCGGGACTCAATCCCGCGCGCGATTTCGGGCCCCGCCTGTTCGCCTGGTTTGCCGGTTGGGGACGGATCGCGATTCCGGGCCCCCGTGGTGGGTTCTTCGCGGTGTACATCCTGGCCCCCATCCTGGGTGCCCTCGTGGGAAGTGCCGTATTCCAGTTTGGCCTAGTCCCGAAACTGAAAAGGACGGATACATGAAGCGCACGCGTTTGCTTTTGGTGGGTGGTTTCCTCGGTGCTGGCAAGACAACCCTCCTTTGGGAAGCGGCCCGGCGGCTGATTGAGCGCGGTCTCCGGGTGGGGCTGATCACCAACGACCAAGCCCCCGATCTGGTCGATACCGCGTGGCTCGCCCAACGCGGGGTCGCGGTCGAGGAAGTGGCCGGGAGCTGTTTCTGCTGCAATTTCCCCGGTCTTGTCGCCGCCGCAGAGAACCTGCGGCAGATTGCCGACGCCGACGTGCTGATCGCCGAACCAGTGGGCAGTTGCACCGACCTCTCCGCCACCCTCATGCAGCCCCTCAAGGAGAAATTCGCCACGGAGTTGGTGCTCTCGCCCCTGTCGGTGGTGGTCGATCCCAAGAGGCTGCGCGACATCCTCTCGGGAGACACTGCGCTGCACGCCGACGCCGTGTATATCCTGCGCAAACAGATGGAGGAGGCCGACGTGCTCCTCCTCAACAAGATCGACCAGCTCGACGATGCCGAGCGTGAGGCGTTGGTGCGGGACGCGACTCAGGATCTCGTCGGCACGGAGATTCGTCTGGTCTCCGCCCAGGAGGGGCAGGGAGTGGATGACTGGCTCGACGACATGCTCGCACGGGAAGATGCCGGGATGCATCTGGTCGAGATCGACTATGATCGCTACGCCAATGGCGAAGCCGTCCTCGGTTGGCTCAACGCCACGGTGCGGATCTGCTGCCCCCGCCCCGACTGGCAGGGCTACGCCCGCCGTCTGCTTGAGGCCCTGCAAGGCAAGCTTGCGGATGCGCAGGCTGCGATCGGGCACGTGAAACTGCTGATCACCACTGGTGGCGACTGTTGCGTGGCCAACCTTACGCACCTACGGGGCAAGGTGGAGCTGCGCGGTGAGATCGCTCGCCTGTCGGACGCCGAACTGACCCTCAATGCCCGCGCCCAGATGCCGCCGGCAGAGCTGGAATCCCTGGTGAAGTCCTGCCTTGCGGAGACAGCGGGAGACGAGGTCGTCTGGGAGATCGGCACCTGTCGTTGCTTCAGCCCCGGCCGTCCCAATCCGACGCATCGCTACGAGCGCATTGTCTAGCCTGGACCATCTCCCACAAGCCCACTCCATCGCGGAGTGGGCTTGTCTGTCTTGTGCCCAGAGGGTAGGGTTGCGGGCATTGATAACGCGCCCACGGTGAAGCATGAGATGGTTCCGCAAACTTGTTCCTCTGGTCGTTCTGTTGCTGCTCTGGTGGCTGGCGTCCTCGTTCAGCGTGCGGCAGGGGCAGGAGACGGGGGATGGGGTGGGGCAGCCCGCGACCGAGTACCGCCTGATTCCCACGCCGTGGGAAACGGGCAGGGAAGTTGCCCGCCTGGCCTCGACAGGCGAGCTCTGGCGGCATCTCAGCCTGACCGTGTTCCGGGGCATGTGCGGCCTGGTGCTTGGCCTTGCCATCGCGCTTGTCCTGGGGGTGCCCTGCGGGTTGCTGCGGCCAGTGATGGAGGTGCTGTCGCCGTTGGTGACAGCCATGCAGTCCTGTCCGCCGATCATCTGGATTTCCTTCCTGCTGGTCTGGGCCGGGATCGGCAATAGGGTGCCGATGCTGGTGGTGTTTGCCGCCGTGTTCCCGCCATGCTTCCTGAATGTGGCCCAAGGAGTGGCGGGGCTGGACCACCGCCTGTTGGAGATGACCCGGGTGTACCGGGTCCCGCTCGGGCGGGTGTTGCGCCAGATCGTGTTGCCGGGCATCTCCCGGTTCGCCGTGGCCTCTCTCTCCTTTGCCTTGGGCATCACCTGGAAAGTCACGGCCACGGCGGAGTTCTTCGGGGCATCATCGGGCGTGGGCGAGCGGATCTACTGGTCGCAGCGGGAGATGGACATGCCCCAGCTGTTCGCCTGGACGGCCGTGATCATCGCGGTGGGGGTGGCCCTGGAGCTCGGGGTGGTGCATCCCTTGCGCGAGGCCTTGGACCCCGAGAAGGGAGGAGGCCACAGTGATCGCTCTTGAGCAGGTAGCCGTGACGCTGCGCGGGCAGCGGATCCTGGAGAACGTGAGCCTGACCGTGGCACCGGGCCAGATCCTGTGTCTGTTCGGCCCTTCGGGCTGCGGCAAGACCACCGTTCTACAGGTCGTTGCCGGGCTCGTGCATCCCGACTCCGGGCAGGTCTCGGTCCGGGGCGAGCGGCTGGGCTATGCGTTCCAGGACGACCGTCTGGCGCCCTGGCTGAGCGTCCGTGAAAACCTGCTCCTAGGACTCTCTGGACACCTTCCCGACGACGAGGCGGCAGCCCGGACCCATAGCTGGCTGGAACGGCTGGGCTTGGGCGAAGCTGCCAGCAAACGTCCTGGTTCACTGAGTGGCGGCATGCGACGACGAGTCAACTTGGCTCGGGCTCTGGCATTGCAGCCCGATCTGTTGTTGTTGGACGAGCCTTTTGCGTTCCTTGACAGCGCAATGATCGAGACGGTGCAGAAGCTCGTGCTGGACCTGCGGGACCGGCATGGCACGACCGTTCTCATTGTGAGTCATGTCCGCGAACACGTGGCTGGACTGGGAGCGGAAATCGTTCCCGTCTCGGGACCGCCCGTCCGTCTAGACTATCCTGCTCTGGGCGAGTAGCCCCCGCGGCCCGGCGGCGGCATCCAGGAGAACCTCTATGCGTCTGTCCGTCGTGTTCCTCTTCGGCCTTGCCCTTGCCTTGTCTGCCCAACTGGTGGCTGGCAGGGAGATTGCGCCAGCCGGAGCGCTGGCCATTTCCTTGCCCGCCTACACCCTTCGCTCCTACCGGGCAGAGGGGAACGCGCTGAGCCTGGTCCTCAGTCGGTA
Source organism: Victivallales bacterium (assembly GCA_018648945.1). The sequence goes on along the minus strand of JABGQJ010000044.1, from coordinate 1,975 downwards.
GCGCTCTTGTCGGGGCGGGCGGATGTACCCGTCAGCCCTTCGCGCCAGCGACATTGACACCATTGAGAATCGCGGAAGGCATGAGGGATACGGGGTCCACATCGGAGCTCAGGACGAGATCCCGCTTGAGCAGCTGAAACAGGTTGCCCGAGATCATCGTGTTCTTCACCCGCCCCACGATCTTGCCCCCGCGAATCCTGAACCCGAGCGCCACATTGCCCGAGAAATCCCCGTTCGCGATGTTGCTCTGGCCAAATCCCAGGAGTGACTTGATGTAGAGCCCATCCTGGATTCCCGCCAGCAGTTCCTCGCTCAGGATCTCCCCCGGCGACACCACGGCGTGGTACGGGGAACAGCCAGCATGCCCGGTCGGGGTGGCACCGGCCAGGCCGGCACTGTCCAGATCGTACAGGAACATGCCGACCACCCCGTTCTCCACCAGCTTGCAGGGCCGGGTCGGGACGCCAACGGAGTCGATCTCCGCCGAGGAGGGATGGAAGGGGATGTGGGGCCGGTCCTCGATGGTCAGATTCTCGGCGAAGTAGCACTCCCCAAGGTGGTCCCGCAGGGGCGACGTGCCCTTGGCCACGGACCGACCGTTGAAGCCGCCGAGCACGGGCCCAAGCATCCAGGAGAACGCTTCGGGAGGCAGAAAGACCTGGGTCTTCCCGTCAGCCGGGGCGTCCGCCATCTCGGCGGACCATTCCAGATCGCGCCGCACGCGGTTGATGATGTAGTCGGGATCGAAGAACTCGTTCGGTTCGCACCAGCCACGCCACGCGTGGGCAAAGAGCATGTCGGTGCCTTCCGTGCGCTGGATACCGCCCGAGAGGCCCCAGCTGGTCCGCTCGCCCTCATGGACCACGCCGCCGCTAGTCACCATCACTCCTGCCGACTCGCTGCGGCTGCCACCGGCACTGATGTCCATCTCGGGATCGATGGCCTTCAGCTCCGCGACGATCCGAGCCCCGGCCTCGACGAACTGCTCCCGCGGCATCGCCCGGGTGGCCGCTGATGCCCGCGGTACCGAGGCGTGTGCCGCCGGTGCCGGATAGGCGTCGAAATGCGCCACGCTGCCTACCGCCGCCAGGGAGACGGCACGCTCGACCATCAGATCGATGTCCTCGATCCGGTTGCCGGAAACCGACCCCAGCCGACCGTCGCGCAAGGCCGTGATCGAGTAGCCTGCCGTCTCGCGGGTACGAGCGCTCTTCAATCGACCGCTCTCGTAGCTGCAATCCAGACTCTCGCCCCGGCTGTAGCCCAGGCTCGCCCCGTCCGCCCCCAGCTTCTTCGCTGTGGCCAGACCTGCGAGCATCCGGTCTCTCATCGCTTCCATGCGGGAAGTCGCCATCGTTTCGTCTCCTAGTTTCCGCCCACGACGACGTCTCGGACCCGCACATGGGGGCCGCCGAAGGTCACCGGCAGCGGCGACTGACCGCCTTTGCCGCAGCCGCCACCGGATTCGCGCATCTGCAGGTCGTCCGCGATGCCGTCCATCCGGTGCAGAGTCTCGAACACATTGCCGGTCAAGACAATATCCCGCACCAGCTCACCAATCTCGCCGTTGTGGATCCGGTAGCCGTAGGCAGCGGAGAAGGTGAACATCTCCATCATGGTCTGGCCACCGATCATCCCGCAGCAGTAGATCCCGTCGTCCACCCCCGCGAACAGCTCGTCGCGGGTCAATGGCCCCGCGTCAATGTAGGTATTGGTCATGCGCACAATGGGCGCGTGACCGCGGGCGATCGCGCGGGCGTTGCCGGTGGGTTTCTCCCCCATCTTGGCCGCCGTCTCGCGCGAATGGAGATGCCCGGCAAGAACTCCGTTCTCAATCAGCATGGTCTTGCCGGTGCGCGTGCCCTCGTCGTCGTAACGTAGACTGCCCGTGCGTCCGGGCATGGAGCCGTCATCGACGATGTTCAGTTCCTTCACGCCCATCGTGCGGCCCAGGGCCATGAGATCCCTCATCTTC
>JABGQJ010000439.1:4595-6528 GCA_018648945.1 Victivallales bacterium | reverse complement strand
GTTCTGGGTGACCAGATAGGGCGTGGGTACATAGCCCGAGTGATCGTCAACCCCACCACCGATGAACAGGTTGGCCGGTTCCCGCAGGGCGGTGTTGCAGCCCTCGATGGTGTTGTTGCGAATGATGACGTTGCCCGGATTGGTGCCCATGAACCAGCGCTTCCAGCGGATGAGCTGGTGGAGCATCAGGCCGGGGTACGCGGTGCGCTGCATCGTGTTGCCCTCAATCAGGCCGTTGGGCTGGCAGACGTAGAGCCCGTGGGTCAGCCCGTTGCGGAAGGTGTTGTTGCGGATGACGTACTGGCCCACGCCAAAACGGGGATTGAAGAGCATGGCATCCGCCGGGAACTCCTTCGGAAGGGGGTCGCGGAAGGTGATGCGACAGCGGTTGTTGGGGGACTTCTTGTAGTACATCATCTCCCACTCAAAGCTGACGATGGGTGAGGACCACTCCATGGGGGAGAAGTCACGACGATGGAGTACGAGGGTATCGCCCTTGGCGATGAGGTGCTTGGTCGCGTAGTGCTGGAGCTTGTCGGCGATCAGCGTGTGGTCGTCCTCCCGGATCAGTCCACCGCCCAGGAAGGCGTCGCTGAAGTGCAGCCCGTCGTCGTGATTGAGGTATACCTCGTTGTTCTCCAGGCGGAAGTAGCCCTTGGAGGCATGGATCTCGAAGGCGCTGTGCGAGGCCATCTTGCGGCCCGTGCCGGGCCGTGGCATGACCTTGGAGTTCACCACTTGGTAGTACTGGTTCTGGTTGCCGCTGAAGGCGGTGTAGTACACGCCGTAAACGTAGACAGCATCGATGCTGAGATGGGTGTTGTTGTCGAAGCTGACGGCGCTGACCTGGTAGTTAGGCTTGAAGACCAACAGGCTGTGCTGGCCCTTTCGGGCGGTGGCCATGAGCTTGGGCTTGGTCCAGGTCAACCGCACTCGTCTTGGCCCCAGTCGTTCGGTCTTCGTGATCGACATGCCGGTGGCGAATCCCTTGGCCGTGCGGATGTTCTGCTTCGGATCCCACTCGCGCCCGCCCATGCAGGTGATCCCCTCGGGGATATCGCAGTCGAGCAACTCGAAATCCACCGTGCCGGGGCCGCCCTTGGTCGCAACCACGCGACCGACCGAAGCGAGGGGATGGCTCGCCCAGTCCCAGTCCAGCACGAGATTGGTTACCTTCACCCGCGTGCAGCCGACGATGTTCAGGTAGCTGCCCATGGCTCGCTGGTCCGTGTCCTGGAAGATCAGCTCCGCGCCCTGACCGTCGAAGGTGAAGTCAGTCAGCCCCTTGAGCTCGATCTGCTGCTTCCCCTCGCTCTTGACCAGGTACCGTCCCTTGGGCACGAGCAGGCGGCTGGCTTTCAGCTCCTGGCACTGCTTGGCGGCAGCCCGGAAAGCTGCCAGGTTCTGCTCGGGCGTGGCGTCGGGACCTGCCCCAAAGGTGGCGACGGAGATGACTGGCCCCTTGTTTGGGCGCGGCGGTTCGATCTGGAAGTCGACGGGGCCGGTGATGTGTGCGGTGATCCGCTCCATGGCACGTTGGGTTTCCGGTGACGGCGCGGCGTGAAGGCTCTGGGAACCGACCAGGAGGATCGTGACCAGGAAGGGGAAAATGGCTCTGTGCATGGATCTAGGGGACCTCGGTGAGAACGGTCTTGCCGTCCACCTGGCGAGACACGAGGACGCGGGCCTTGCTGTCCAGGAGCTCGCCGGATGGCAAGGTGATGCGCAAGGAGGCCGCGCCGGTCCGGCAGGCCACGATGGTGTCGCCGCTGGCCAGGGCGTGGCCTCCGGTGCAGGGAAGGGCCTTGGGAACCGCAGGCGGAGCAGCGGCAGAGCCGATCGCCAACGGCACCAGGAACTGGGCGGTGCGAACGGGCTGCGTGTCGAGCTGGATCATGTGAATATCGGCGACCTTGGGGGTCAGGTTGCGCCG
>JABGQJ010000439.1:0-4189 GCA_018648945.1 Victivallales bacterium | reverse complement strand
GTTTCCTTCTTGTAGGTGTAACCGGGATCGCCAGCCAGGATCTCGCCCTGGGCGAACAGGAAGAAATGCCCCTGTTCCGGATGGTTGTGACCGGTGCCGCTCAGCCCGTAGCGGTCGCAGATCTCCGCGTAGCTGTGACCGCCGAGGGGGCGGCAGACGAAGGCCAGGAAGGTCGCGTCGTTTCTGGTCCAGGATGTCCTGGCGAAGACCGTCTCGATATCGGGGTAGTACTTCGCCTCGGGTACTTGGCTCAGGGCGTCGGCGGTCGCTGCCAGCTTCGGATCGTGCCACAGCAAGGCCAGCTTGTTGCTGCTGGCGCGCGAATACAGAGCTGCCGCAACGCCCTGGGTGAGGGGTGCCTGGTATCGCTGGGCTTCCCAGCGCTGGAGCCAGGCGGCGGAGATACCCATATGCACCTTGCTGTCTTCCAGCGGCGCGCTCTCCTTGAGGCCAGGAAGAATGTGGTGCATGCGGAAGGCGGCCTGCCCCTTCAACCCCTCCATTCCCGGTACCTTGCGCCCCGAGAGCCCTTCGTAGAGATCAACGTAGATGTACAGCGTGGGCATGCTGTAATCCCAGTAGGATGGCCCCTCGTGAAAGCCGCCGTCCGGACTGAACGTCACCGCAATCCGCTCGAACCGATCCCAGGCCCAGGCGAGCCACTCTTCGGCTTGCGGGTGGTCCCCCACCAACGCCCCCGCGCCAAGTGCCAGAGACAGATGCGCGAACCAGTAGTGATTCTGCTGGAAGGAATGGCCGCCGCCGGTCTTGCCTGCCAACGAGGCCGCGTAGAGCTGCTCGCACAACTCGGCAATACGGGCACCAAGCCGCTTGCGCAGGTCCTCGGGCAGCTCGTCGTAGAGCCAATCGTAGCCGAGGGCGATGCCCTCCATGAAATACTCCGCGTCGAGATCCACGCCCACATCGCCGTAGGTGGTGGCCATCTCCAGCCACTCGATGATCTCCGCCAGCTTCGCCGGATCGGGCTTGAGCAGGTAACCGAGTATCTGGTCGCCGAGCCCGCGGTAGATGCCGCCGTTACGCTTCCCCTTGCGGTAGGGATACAGCTTGCGCATCTTTCCCGGCAATTGGTAGATGTTGGCATAGGCATCCGTGGCGTACGTCTTCCTCAGCTCGGCCAACCGCTCGGGGGTGAGCAGCAACCGGGGGTGTTGCGTGCGTAGCTCGGCCAGGATCGGTGCATTCGGCGGCGTAACTGTCGTCCGGGACAGCGAGGCGACCGTGATCTTGCTGCCGGGGGCTTCGCGCAATGTGACCTCGATCTTGTGCATGCCATCGCCCTGGACCGGCAACGTCGCGGCGGTCCGCCCAAACTCCCCGACCCGCAGCACCACAATCTGGGACATCCGCTTGCCATCAACCGCCACGTACAGCGAGTCCGTCCCCCGATTCGGTGCCCAGCACTCCATCTCCAGCCGGTACTTCCCCTCGGGCAACTCCCGGGCGATGGTCAGCGTGAAGCCCTTCTCCGTGAGCAGAATCTGTCGCCCATCCTCCTCGACCACCCGAGCGCCCTTGCTCAGTGCCGCCAGTGCGGTGGCATCCGCTTGCCAGATGATGTCCTGCTTCAGGCTGGGCGTGTCCAGCAGGTTCTCTACCGATACGCCCGAGTAGGGGCCAGTGGTCAGCGCTAGCGCCGCCATCATTGCTGCCATCATAATCACTCCTTGCCGTCGGTTGGGCTCCTACCGGAGCGCCTTGCGGATCGCATCGCCCGTAGCGTTGGCGATTGCATTGGATGTAAACGTCGCCCCGGTGACCGCGTGAACGCCCTTGACTCCCTGGCGCTCCACAAGCTTGCGGGGCATCTCGGTCAGGGACCGGAACGGCCAGTCCTCCCGGTGCTTGACCACTTTGATGTCCTCGATGGCACCGTCTTTGATCACGACGTTCACCTGCACCGGCCCCCGGAACCCCTCGCCGACCCCCGTGTGGGTCCCATCCTTCGCATTGCCAAGGTCTAGATCCTGGTAGGTTTCCGTAGCGGCGATGGATTGCTGCCCCAGCGTCTTCATGCGCTGGAGCCCCTTTGTCCTCTCGCCTCGGGGCTTGATCCTCGCCAGTTTCCGGTAGAGTCCCATGGCGTCGGCGTATCGGCCATGGGAGCGGTAGGCATTGCCGGCGGCCAGGAGTGCATTGTGCGGCCAGTTCCCCCTGGACTCGCGGCGCGCCACCGCCAGCGCTTTGTCCAGTTCCCCGATCTCGGCCCAGAGCTTGGTGGTGCCGCCGCCCAGACTGCGCAACACCCGTTCGGCCTTGCTCTTGCTGCCCATCTGCCAGTAGCATTCCGCGAGCCCTACGGCCTCGCGTGTGTTCAGACTCCGCTTCTCACGGGCCACCTTCTGCCACCAGTAGGCCGCCCGGGGGTAGTCGCACAGGAATCGGGCATACACGAGTCCCAGGCTTTGCATGGCGTTGTGCCGCGCGTAGTCATTGTCGTCGTTGATGTCGATGATATGCTTAAACAGCTTCGCCGCGCCCCGCCACTTTTTCGGTTGCCGGTAGATGACGCTGATCATGTACTGGCCGGGGTTCTTGTTCTGGTTCCACGGGGCCCCCTTCTTAGGCCTTGGCCAGGACAGGTCCAGGGTCTTGGGATAGTCGAGCTTGACGTCGTCCCACCAATCTGGCTTCGTCGGGCCAACTCGGCGGATCAGCGACTCCACCTCCCGGCTGGTCCGCTTTACCCGAGCCGTCTTGCTCCGCCCCGCCGGCTGCGCCGAGACGAGCAAAACGAGGGCGAAGGCTACAAGGGAGTGCCGCAAGGTGTTCCGATTGAGCATGGTCCGTTCCTTGGCAGATGACTGGGACGCCGACCCGGTAAGCATACGCCACCCCGCGCGCCGTGCAACCCATCGGGGAACGCCAGTCTTTAGACTGGCCCCTTCCTCCCCGCCGCCCAAGGGAGACGAGCCCCCCAGCCAGCTCCCAACCAGAAAGTCCCGGGCCTGCCCTCCCGTTTGCCAAACACGGACGGAAGGCGTACGTTCATCTTGGCACCGGCAGAGCTCTCTCCCCGAATGCATGATACCGAGAAACCATCGGATCACCTGTTGGGAGCAGCACGCATATGCCGAGAATGGCGTTCCTGGTTGCTGCCGTCATGCTCATTCCGGCGCCTGCAATGGCGCACGCGCCAGACGCAGCACCGGTGGCTGCAACCGTGATATATGGTCCGTTCTTCCTGTTGTCTATGCTGATGCTCACCCCGCCCAACTCACCCTCCGATTTCCGGGAGATCAACCCACGCAGATAGCGGAGGGCCTCACGATGGCAGAGCGACGACAAAGAAAACGGAAGACCTCGCAGGGCCGGACCCTGTCCATGGAAGAGGTGGTCTTCGGCTATCGAGTCACCGCGGAAGATGGCAAAGTCGAGGTCTGTATCGGCGGCGGCTGTCTGTCCCTCTTCGGGATGTTCTTCCTGCTGTTCGGATCCGGGGTCATGGTTTTTGTGGTTCGCACGGTGAGCGACGCGTCCACGCTCGGCACCTTCGTGACCGCCTCGGCAGTGTTCGCTTTGATCGGGGCCGTGCTGGTCTTTGGCCGTTACCGTCTGAAGATAGACGCCCATTCGAGGACCTATCGAAGAGGCTGCAGCCTGCTGGTGTTCTTCGTGACGAAGAGAGGCAGCTTGGATGAGTTTGACGAAGTCACACTCACGCACGAAGTCTTGGTTGACCGGGTCAGCTCAGGGCACCGAGTGAGGACGTACTACCCGATTCAGCTTTCGGGACCGCAGGGGACCCTGAGCATCGCATCGCGCAGCTCTCTGTCGCAGGGCCGCAGTGAAGCGAAGAAGGTGGCGAAGGCGCTCAACCTGCCCCTGTCAGACCGGGCGGACGATGAACCATCGGAAGCGAGCTAGCTTGCCTGGCCGACAGAGCTCAGCGCCGCAAACACAACGATCTGTGAGGTGAGATGCCTGCGCCTGAGAAACGACGCAGGCTCGCGGCCCCGAATGCCGCCGTCACCGTGATCTCGTCGCCGTCCCTGCGCTCCCCGCCGAACACCCGCAGGGCCGTGATGCTCTCTTCCATGTGGCACTTGCCGCCGGGTGCATGACAATGCTGTCGGCTATGCGGCTCGGCGCTGTGCGAGAGCGTGCTTGAGGAACTGGTCCATCCTTCCGCTGAGCAACGTGCATCTTAGATCGAGTATGTTCTGGA
>JABGQJ010000438.1 GCA_018648945.1 Victivallales bacterium | reverse complement strand
CGTGGCCCCGGTGCGCTCCAGGAACTCCCGGAAGCCTTCGCCATCGAGGGCCAGAATGCAGTCGATCCCTTCCCGGTCCATTTCCTCGATCCGCTCATGCACGTCGTGCGTGAACGGGCAGAATCCGAAGCTCGCCCCGAAATGGGTGAAGTCGCTGCTGGCGACCCAGAGCGTACTCTCCTCCGGGAACATCCGGGCCAGCAGCTCGGCCGCCCGCGTCGCCGTGTCCTTGCTCAGTTGACCACAGACCAGGGGCACGACCGGCACCCCCGGAAAGAGCGTGGCTAACAGGGGCAACTGGGTACCGAGAGCATGCTCGTCCTGGTGAGTGTCGATTCGGGGCACGAAGACCGAGTCCGCCGCCGCAACGAGCTCCATGCAGGCCGCCACATCCACGGGCACGTCACCGACCGGGGTCGCCAACCGGACATAGGTTCCGGTGCTGATCGAGTCGAAGGCGACGGAATGGGACGGTGCCAGCACCACAATCCGCTCGCAAGGCGCCCCTTCCAGCCGAGCGTAGGCGGCTCCCGCAGTAGCGCCCGAATAGGTGTACCCCGCGTGTGGCGCGATCACGGCACGCACTGATGGCAGATGCCGTTGACGCGCCCCAGCCAGAAAGTCGGCAATCTGTGCCGTCAGGCGGGTCGGGGAAGCCGGGTAGAATCGTCCCTCCTCCGGGGCCTCTCGGGTACCGCAGAACAGTGCATCCATCGTCCATCCCTTTCGGTTCGGTTTGCCCATCGATGCCAAGTTGCCTTGCGGATGCCGGGGAGTATGGTTCTGGCTTCTCCGCTTGGTACCTGCTTGATTACGGATACTATGTCTCAACCTCCGCTGGAAATCCTCTTTCTTGGCACCGGTACGTCCCACGGCGTGCCAGTGATCGGCTGTGATTGCGATGTCTGCCGCTCGCCTGACCCACGCAACCAACGGACCCGGTCCTCCATTCTCATCCGGGCCGATGGCCTTAACCTGCTGGTGGATACGGCCACCGAGCTGCGCATGCAAGCGGTGCGCGAGGGCCTCGACCGGGTGGATGCCGTGCTCTTCACCCACGACCATGCCGACCACTTGCACGGCATCGACGACCTCCGCGCCTTCTGCCAGAAACACCGCATGGTCATCCCGCTCCACGGGAACGAGCAAACGCTTGCCACCATCCGCTCCCGCTGGTCCTACATGTTCCAGGATCTTGAGTTTTCCCAGCGTCACCTGAACGTGGCCCGGCTCCGTCTCTGCCCCATCACCCGTCCCTTTGACATCCAGGGCGTCGAGATCATCCCGGTTCCCGTCTTCCACGGAGCGACCGAGATTCTCGGCTACCGTATCGGCCAGTTCGCCTATCTCACCGACTGCAGCGACATCTCCGAGGCGTCCATCGAGCTGCTCCGCGGGCTGGATACGCTCGTCATCGACGGCCTCCGGCCCCGTCCGCACCACACCCACTTCAGCCTGGGGCAGGCTTGCCTGGTCGTGGCCCGTCTGCGCCCTCGCCAGGCGTTCCTGACCCACCTCACCCACAATGTTGATCACGCCACCACGGATGCCACCCTCCCCAACCGGGGTCCATCTCGCCTACGACGGCCTGAAACTCGTCTGTCCTCGGTAGACTTGGGCTCCGGGTCACGCTACCTTGCGTAGGCTTGCCTGCAAACCTGCCGAGGAAACCGTCACGATGCATCCCACCGGTATGTTCTGTGCCATCCCTTCCCGCGTCGCCGTGGGCGAGCCCTTCTTCCTGAAGCTCCGCCTGCTGGGGGAAGCCCGCGTGGTCGCGCCAAATTGCTGGTGGTCCCAGCCACGTCCGGCCCTGGCCACGCCGTTCAACCTGAACACGAGCCGCCAGATCCGTTTCCTCGACAATTGTCTGCCAGAGTGGACAGGGAATCTGCACGTGTCGGGAGACGGGCTGGCGGGACCGGACACCATCACCTTCGATGGCACGAACCAGGGCGTCTACGTCGGCGACCACCGCCCCGTGGGTACCTTTGGGCCATTCCACTGGACCACGCCTGGCTTCCACTTCCTGCGCATCAGCGAACCGGGCAGCGGGGTTGAGTGCCGGGCCAATGCGGCCTATGCCACTGCGGGGCCTCCCGCCTGGCGGGTGTACTGGGGCGACCCCCATTGGCAAACCTACTTCAGCGACGGCATCCGCGCGCCGGAAGAGCTATACCAGTTTGCCCGCGACGAAGGGTTCCTCGATTTCGGGGCCATCTCCGACCATGTCGAGGCCATCACCGACCGGCAGTGGGAGTACTTCGTGGCCGTGACCAACGACTACAACGAGCCCGGCCGCTTCGCCACGCTGGTGGGCCAGGAATGGACAAACCATGAACCCGGGCACCGCAACATCTACTACCGCGGCGACCATGGCCCGGTCCTACGCAGCACCGATCCACGCTACGACACCCTCCCGAAGCTCTGGCAGGCCCTGGACTCCGTGGCCGATCTCCAACCGCTCGCCATCCCCCACCACAGCGCCAACCAGACCATGGGCGTGGACTGGGAACTGGGCTGGAATCCCCGCTACGAGAAGGCCGTGGAGGTGTATTCGGTCTGGGGCAGCAGCGAACGGCACGAGAACGCCGGCAACACCCGTCCCATCCGCGCCCTCGGCGGCGAGGTCCGGGGGCAGCATGTGATCGATGCCCTGGCCCGGGGCTACCGCCTTGGTTTCGTCGGCGGCGGCGATGTCCACGACGGACGCCCCGGCGAAGCCCTGCACGCCGAAAGCTACCCCCCCATGACTCACGTGCCCTGGCCTCAAGGCCTCACTGCCTGCCTCGCCCCCGAATTGACCCGCGAGGGGGTCTTCGACGCGATCGCCGAACAGCGCACCTACGCCACCACCAACAGCCGCACCTATCTTGATGCCAACTGGCGGCGCGATGGCGATCGCCTTGTCCTCTCCCTGGCCGCCGCCTCCCACCAAGGCATCGACGAGGCCATCATCGTCCACAACGGGCACTCCGCCGCCGCCCTCGACCCCAGCAGTGATGACGGGCTCGCCCTTGAAGCCCAATGGCGCAGTCCCCCACTCGCTCCCGATGACTACCTCTATGTCCGCATCTGCACCACCAAGGACGAATGGGCTTGGTCCAGCCCTGTGTGGGGAAGTGACGGCTAACAAGGCGCTCCTCCCCATCGACGCTTCCCGTGACACACGTGCACGGCAGGCTCTGGTACGCTACCCCGATCGGGCCAGCCAGCCCTTCGCAACCGCGTCGTCGATGAGCGAGACAGCCAACTGGTAGAAGGCGGGGCTGGCGTGTTCCATATCGCCGAGAAAGCGGGTGACCACCTGTTCCCGGGAAACGCCGTGCTCAAGCCAGCTGCGCCCCTGGGTGTAGTGGTTGTGCAGGAGCGGCATCAGGCGGTCCATGCTCTTGGCAAAGCGGGCCTCGGGCGTCTCGCAGACCTCGAACTCCTCCCAGGCGGCACGGAGGTCGGTCGCCTGGTCGGCAGGCAGCAGACCGAAGATGCGTTCGGCGGCGGCACGCTCCAGCTCCGGCTTCGCCTCGTTCGCCGCCTCGTCGTAGAAGTAGGCGTCGCCCGCATCGATCTCGACCAGGTCGTGGACCAACAGCATGCGGACCACGCGGACCAACTCGATCGTCTCGGGCGCGTGTTCGGCAAGTACCACCGCCATCAGGGCCACGTGCCAGGAATGCTCGGCCGAGTTCTCTTTGCGCTCGCCCCCGAGCACATAGGATTGCCGTCCGATGCCCTTGAGGCGATCCACTTCAAGCAGGAACTCCACCTGTCGGACCAGACGGTCGGTCGCCATGTCAGACCTCGGGCGTGTGGTTGCGCTGGTAGCCGAGGAACTCCTTCACGTCCTGGCAACGCAGCAGTTGCCAGGAACACCAGAGGTAGACCAAGGCAAAGACGACGTAGGCCATGATCTCCACCGCATTCATCCCGGTCCCACGGCGCAGTACCGCCTGGTACAGCCCCGCGCAGCCTGCCGTCAGCGTGCCGATCGCCACCACCCAACGTGCCCACTTGCGGCCATACCACAGATGGAATACCACCCAGGTGGAGACAAAGGTGGCGAGGAGTACCCAAACACTCACCCGGAACCAGACCAGGTACACTGCCGTGTGCGCCACGAGCGGGGCCGGAATGGCCCCGCAGATCAGCCCAACGAGAATCCGGCCATGCCGTTGGCGCGCGGTCATGGTGGTCTCGATGCCCAGGTTGTAGACGGGGCGACCGTCCGTCTTGGCCTCGCCAAGGTAGGTTGCCTCGCCACGCTCTCCGTCCTGCGAAGGGTGCCCGCAGGCGGGGCAGATATCACGACTGAAAATCACGTCGGCCTGGCAATGGGGACACTTCTGAATCATACGCGCCCGGTTCCTGGGTAAGGACTGAGAGTAGCCGGGAATATACTGCCCGGCGAGTCCTTTTTCACTGCCTGTTCGGCGGTTCCGACCGGTCTGCGGTTGAAGCTCCGGAACCCGAGGATACTTTTCGTGCTTCCCAGCACGCACTATGGTGATTCAGGAGTTCAGTCCATGCCCGTTGCCACTGCCGTCGATGCCCATGCCAAACGGGGCACCAACTGCGCTCAAGCTGTGTTGTGCGGATTCCAGGAACTCCTAGGCCTCCCTGACGAACGCATTGCGGCTGCCACCGTCCACGGCGGTGGACGCGCCCCAGAGGGAACCTGCGGGGCGCTGCACGCGGCGCTGTCTCTGACTGATGAGCCGGAGGCCAAGCTGGCCATCGAGAGCCGGTTCGTGGCCCAAGCCGGCGCCTTGTCTTGCCGCGAGGTGCTCAAGCTCGGCAAACTGACCTGCCGCGACTGCGTCCGCCTGGCAGCGGAGCTTGTCCAGGAACAGTTCGCCACCCGTTGACCTTTCCCATCGTGGGCGATAGACTCCAGCAGCCACCCCTGTCTCTCCCACTCGCCGAGGCCCATGCCATGCCAGCCACCGAGCCACGTCCGAGCCCGTACTTCGAGGGACACGATGGAGCCCGGTTCCTCTTCATCTACGTGGCGCTCTACGCCCCCTTCGCAGTCTGCACACCCTATCTGCAAGTGCTCCTCAAGTGCCAGGGATTCCAAAAGGATGACATTGGTCTGATCCTCGGCTTCTTCGCGGCGATGGCCGTCATTGCCCCGCCCATCTGGGGCTATCTGGTGGATCGCACGGGACGGCCTCGCCTGATCCTCGGGCTGGCTGTACTCGGCGCGGCCCCGACCTTCCTCCTGTTCGGGCTCACCAAGGCGGGGTGGGTGGCTGCCGCCATCGCTGTGCTCTTTGGCTTCTTCTACTGCTCGTTGGTCCCGCTCACCAACGGCATCACCTTCCGCTATCTGAAGGCGCGCAGCGGCGACTATGGGCGCATCCGCGTCGGCGGCTCCGCTGGCTTCATCTGCACGGTACTCGCTCTGGAATGGGCAGGCATCTCCAAGGACTCGCCGGGCAAGATGATTCTGGGGGCGATGCTGGTGGCCGGCATCATCCACTTGACCAGCGTGTTCTTCCTGCCTGACGCCGACGGTGGCACGACTAGGAAGGCGAAAGGACCGGAAGCGCACCACGCACCCAATCTGCGGGCGCTGCTGAACCGACCGTTCCTTTGCTTCACCTTCGCCGCCCTGCTCGGACGCATGTCCATGATGGCCTACTACAGCTTCTTCACTCTCTTCCTGACCGAGAGGTTCGGGATGGATTCACCTGGAATCCTGTGGGTCATCGGCCCGATCAGCGAGATTCCTGTCATCTTCTACAGTCGGCGGATCATGGCCAGGATTGGGGCTCGGAACCTCTTTGCCCTCGGGTTGCTCGGCTGTGCCGTGCGCCTGCTCGGCTTTGCCGGAGCAAGCTACATCTGGATGCTGGTTCCCCTGCAACTGCTGCACTCGCTCACCTTCGGGGCCTTCCATACCGCCAGCGTGACCTACGTCAGCAAGTGCGTCCCACGCGAACTGCAGGGCACGGCCCAGACCACCTTCGCTGCGCTCACTGCCGGAGTCGGTGGCATTGCGGGCAGTGTGCTGGGGGGGCGAATTGCCCACCACTATGGCTTCCCGACGCTCTATCTCAGTGCCGGCCTCTTCGCCGCGGTGGCACTGGTCATCCTGCTGGTCGCCGTACCGGCCATGGAGACGGAGTAGCACAGTGGGTTGCCAGCAGGCCGCCCGGCGCTAGGTTGCCCCCGGTCCGCCTTCACGAACCGAGGAGCCTCCCGATGACCCCGCATCTCACCGTTCTCGCCAAGGGCCTTGCCCTTACCTTCTGCATGCTGACCATGGGACTTTCCATCATGGCTGCCGGTATTCCCTATAGTGATCCCAAGGACTGGAGCGACTGGGAGACGTACCGCAGCAAGGTGCAGCACCCGGCCTCACTCTTCACGGCGGCGGACCTGGAGCGGGCGCGGCAGAACATCGCCAATCACAAGTGGGCCAAGAAGGCCCGCGACGGGATCGTTGCCAACGGTGATTTCCTCGTGCCCAAGATCACCGACACGTGGGTCGAGACCATGCTTGAGGTCACCACTGCCGGGTGC
>JABGQJ010000437.1 GCA_018648945.1 Victivallales bacterium | reverse complement strand
GGAAGTTGATGATTGGCTTCTGCCTGGTCCATAATAGTCAAATATAGACATCTTTCGGCAATAAACACCAGCTATCGGACCACCAGATCACATCTATTGTAGAATGGTGAACGCAAAGCAGAGCGCGGCTTCCGCAGAGCCAACGTGCTGAGTATCGCATCAGAAGCGGCGCAGCCCCCCGAATAGGAGCCCTGGACACGATGAGCCCTTTGACAGTCAAAAATAAGCTAGGAGGGACGGGGCTTCGCGTGCCACCGGTCATCTTTGGGACGAGCTGCCTGGGCAATCTCTACCAAGCTCTGCCATGGGAGACCAAGCTCGGCATCATGCGTGGCTTCTTCACACACGTCGAAGCGCCGGTGGTGCTGGATACAGCAGGCAAGTACGGCGCTGGGCTGGCGCTGGAAGTGATCGGCAATGGCCTGCGCGAGTTGGGCATCGCCCCTGAGGACGTGGTCATCAGCAACAAACTCGGCTGGAAACGCATTCCCCTCACGACCCCCGAGCCCACCTTCGAGCCGGGTGCCTGGGCGGAGTTGGAGAACGACGCCGTCCAGTGCATCAGCTACGATGGCATCCTGGAATGCTACGAGCAGGGCTGCGAATTGCTGGGCGAGGGCTACACCACGCAAGTGGTCAGCGTACATGATCCGGACGAATACCTGGGGGCGGCGGATTCCGCTGCCGACCGCGACCGACGCTGGCAGGACATTCTCGGGGCCTACAAGGCCCTGTTCGAGCTGAAGGCCGCTGGCCGGGTCAAGGCCATTGGCGTCGGCTCCAAGGACTGGCGTGTGATCCAGGAGCTCGCGGGCGAAGTGGATCTGGACTGGGTCATGTTCGCGTGCAGTCTGACGATCTACACCCACCCCGCCGAACTCATCGCCTTCATGGACGAATTGAACGGAAAGGGCGTTGGGATGATCAACTCCGCCGTGTTCAATGCAGGCTTCCTGGTGGGAGGCACATTCTTCGACTACCGCCAGCCCGATCCCGAGAAGGAGCGGAAGCTGTTCACGTGGCGTGATTGCTTCCTGGGGCTCTGCGCCGAACATGGGGTGTCGCCAGCGGAGGCGTGCGTGCGGTTTGGCATGGCCGTGCCGGGCGTTGTCAGCACCGCCCTGAACACCAGCAAGCCCAAGCGCGTGGCTGAGAACGTGGCTGCTGTCCAAGCCGAGATTCCCCCCGAGTTCTGGGCAGCCGTCCGCTACGCCGGCCTGATCGAGCCCTACTTCCCGTTTGTCTGATCGCAGGAGAACTCATACCATGATCCGCACCGGCATCCTCAATCCCGCCATCCTCTCGCTTCTGGCGCGCGTCCGCCACACCAACACCATCGTCATCGCCGACCGCGGGTTCCCGTTCTTCCCAATGATCGAGACCGTGGACATCAGCCTGGTCGACGACCTGCCTACCGTGCTCCAGGTGCTCCGTGCCGTGCTGCCCAGCCATACCTATGGTAACGCCTTCATGGCCGAGGAGTTCCTCGCGGCGAACGATGCCGCCACCGTCGAAGCCTACCGCGACACCCTCGCTGGCATCCCGCTAGCCTTCGAGCACCACGAGAACATCTTCAAGAAGCGAGTGCCGCAGGCCATTGGCCTGATCCGCACCGGTGACACTACCCAGTACGGCAACATCATCCTGGAGTCGGCCTAGCCTGCTCAATCCATGAACCATCTGCTGCAACCCTCGATCGCACGCAACCCCGACGGCCTTCACCCAACGCCGAGTTTGACGTATCTCGATACGCCTGCGCCCGGCTTGTGTGCGCAACCCACCGGTCTCACGCACGCTAGCGGCCTTCGCGACAATGTGCATGAATGGAGCAGGCTCGTATGAAGATAGACGCCCACCATCACTTCTGGATCTACACGTCCGAGGAGTACGACTGGATCAGCGACGACATGGCCGCCATCCGGCGGGATTACCTGCCCACCGACCTGCGGGAGACCATCGCCGGGGCCGGGGTGGACGGGGTCGTGACCGTCCAGGCGCGTCAGTCCCTGGAGGAAACCGACTGGCTGCTGGAAATGGCTGCCGAAAACGAGTTCATACGCGCCGTCGTGGGCTGGGTCCCCCTCATGGACCCAAAGATTGAGGAGTGCCTGGAATACTACGCACCCGACCCCAAGTTCCGCGCCGTGCGGCATGTGATCCAGGGCGAACCGGACGACAACTTCATCCTGGGCGATGCCTTCAACCGCGGCGTGGCCCTGTTGAAGGAGTGGGGGCTGGTCTATGACATCCTGATCCTTGAGCGCCACCTGCCACAGACCATTGAGTTCGTGGACCGGCATCCGTACCAGGAGTTTGTGCTCAACCACATCGCCAAGCCGCGCATCGCCGAGAATCTGCTGGAGCCCTGGGCCACCAATCTGCGTGAATTGGCCCGGCGAGACAACGTGTACTGCAAGCTCTCCGGCATGGTCAGCGAGGCCGACCCCACCGGTTGGACGGAAGACCAGATGCGCCCCTACATGGAGACCGTGCTGGAGGCCTTCGGACCCAGGCGGGTGATGTTCGGCTCCGACTGGCCGGTGTGCCTCGTCGGTTGCGAATATGCCCGCTGGCATGACCTGGTGAGTCGATTCATCAACCAACTGAGCGACGATGAGCAAGCCCGAGTCCTGGGTGGCACCGCGCTCGAAGCCTATTCCGTTCAGTAGACAGAAGGAACCATCGCCGATGAGAGCATTCGCGATTACCGACACGAAGCAGACTGGATTTCTCGATATCCCCAAGCCTGTGCCGGGTATCGGAGAAGTCCTTCTCCGGGTGCGCATGGTGGGCTACTGCGGTTCGGACCTGAACACCTACCGCGGGCTCAACCCCATGGTCAGCTACCCGCGCATCCCCGGCCATGAGATTGCCGCGACCATCGACGAAGTCGGGCCGGATGTGCCTGCAGAATGGTCTGTGGGCGCCAATGTCACGCTCTCGCCCTACACCAACTGCGGCACCTGCAGTTCCTGCCGGATCGGGCGGTACAACTGCTGCCGCAACAACGAGACCTTCGGCGTGCAACGCGATGGCGCGGCCACCGAGTTCCTGGTCGTGCCTTGGGAGAAGCTCTTCACCTCCCCTTCCCTCTCCCTGCGCGAACTGGCGCTGGTGGAGCCCCTAACCGTGGGCGGACACGCCATCGACCGGGCGCAGGTCACCGATGAAGACACCGTTCTCGTGCTGGGCTGCGGGGCCATCGGCCTCGGGGCCGTGGCCGGTGCGGCCTTCCGGGACGCGACCGTCGTCGCAGTGGATATCGACGACGACAAGCTCGCCCTCGCCCGCAAAGCCGGGGCCACGCACACGATCAATTCCGTGACGAGTGATCTGCACGAGGCCTTGCAGGAACTCACCAACGGTGACGGTCCCGAGGTCGCCATCGAGGCCATCGGTCTGCCCATGACCTTCCGCGCTGCCGTGGACGAAGTCGCCTTTGCCGGGCGCATCGTCTACATCGGCTACGCAAAGCAGCCCGTGGAGTACGAGACCAAGTATTTCGTGCAGAAGGAACTGGACATCCGCGGATCGCGCAATGCCACGCCGGACAACTTCCGGACCGTGATCGAGATGCTCGAAGCCGGGAGCTTCCCGGTGGACGAGGTCATCACCCGAGTCTATCCATTTGCCGAGGCCGGCCAGGCCTTGGTGGACTGGGATGCCAACCCGCCCGAGTTCACCAAGATCCTGCTTGAGATGCCCACATGACCGCCGATCCCTTCACCTGCGTGCCTCCTCTGGATCCGACGCCTGATCTGCTCGGCCTCCACAAGCGAGTCGGGGAACCGGTGATCCTGGACCGGCCCGAGGTGCTGGCGCTGGATGGCAAGGTTTATCTCCGTATCCGCGACCGCGACGGCGGCGTGGGGGCAATCCAGGCCAATCCGAAGTTGCGCCCCCTGGCCACGCTTCTCCAGGCCACCATCGCCGCCACCTTTGCCGGGCGCGACGCGCGAGACCTGGAACAACTGGTGGATGCGGTCTACACCGACCGCACCAACTACAAGAACGCCGGGCTTCCCTTCTGGCTCTGTGTGGCCCATGTGGAGCTGGCGATTCTGGATCTGTTGGCGCGGCGTGATGGCTTGCCCGTGAACGAGTTCCTGGGCACGGTCCTGCGGCACGAGATCCCGGTTTACCTCTCCCGCTTCGAACGACAGAACTCCGGCGAGGAAGAGGTGGCGGCGGTGGACGCCCTGCTGGAGCAGACCGGTGCCCGGGCGACGAAGCTCAAGATCGGCAGTCGCATGGGCAACACCCCCGACCAAAGCCGCCGCGACCGAGAGATGATCCTCGCCGCCGAGCGCCTTTGGGGCGACCGCGTGACCGTGTACGTGGACGCCAATGGTTCCTACCGAGTGGACGAAGCCATCGAGATGGGCCGGTTCCTGGCCGACCACGGCGTTGCCTTCCTGGAAGAGCCTTGTCCTTGGCAGCAACCCGAAGACACCAAGGCCGTAGCCGATGCTCTCGACTTCCCCATCGCGGGGGGCGAGCAGGATTCCAGTCTGTCCCGCTTCCGCTGGTTGATCCGCGAGCGGGGCGTGGATGTCGTCCAGCCCGACCTCTACTACGCAGGCGGCATGATCCGTTGTCTGCGCATCGCCCGCATGGCGGCGGCAGCCGGTCTGCCAGTCACGCCCCACAGCCCCAAGACCGGCCTGGAAGCATCGCCGAATCTCCATTTCGCCTCCCTCGTCCCGAACGGCGGGCCATTCCAGGAGTACCGGGCCTGCGACGAGGTCCGCAATGGCTGTGTCTGTGTACCCGACGGCATTGGCTTCGGGCTGGAATACGATGAATCTCGCTTCACCAAGGCAACCGAACTCGGAGCGTAAAGGACCCCTACTAAAGGACATCCCCATGAGCCGCCCTACCTTCGAACCCACGTGGGACTCTCTCAAGCAATACACCTGTCCCGACTGGTTCCGCGATGCCAAGTTCGGCATTTGGGCCCATTGGGGGCCGCAATGCGGCCCGATGGTCGGCGACTGGTATGCCCGCAACATGTATACGCAGGGACACCAGCAATACGAGCACCACTGCCGCACATACGGCCACCCCTCGAAGTTCGGGTACAAGGATATCATCGAGCTGTGGAAGGGCGAGAGATTCGATCCCGAGGCGTTGATCGACCTCTACAAGAAGGCAGGCGCGCGTTACTTCATCTCCATGGGCGTGCATCACGACAACTTCGATCTCTGGAACTCCAAGCACCACCGTTGGAACGCGGTCAACTTCGGTCCCCACCGGGACATCGTCGGGGCCTGGAAGAAGGCTGCGGAAGCTGCCGGGCTCCGCTTCGGCGTGACCGAACACCTGGAGCGCTGCTGGAGTTGGTTCAACACCAACAAGGGGCGCGATGCCTACGGCCCCTACGCGGGCGTGCCCTACGATGGCAATGATCCTGCCTACGAGGACCTCTACTTCCCACAGCACGATGACACCAGTCCGGCCTACCCGGCGAATCCCCCCGAGATGTGGACCCAGGGCTGGCTGAAGCGCATCCAGGACCTGGTCGATGCCTATGAGCCGGACCTCCTCTACAGCGATGGAGCAGTGCCCTTCGGCGAAGTCGGTCGCCAGCTGGTCGCCCATTTCTACAACGTCAACATGGCCCGCCACGGCGGCAAGCTGGAGGCGGTCTACAACCTCAAGGACATGCGCGAGCACGACGCCAGGACCGGTCGCTCCCATGGCGACTACGTGGAGGGTATCGGTGTGCGCGACATGGAGCGCGGCGTGATCGATGGCATCTGCGACACGCCGTGGCAGACGGATACCTGCATTGGCCGTTGGTTCTACGACAGTCGCCGCACCTACAAGACACCCACCCAAGTGGTGCGCCTGCTCGTCGATATCGTGAGCAAGAATGGCAACCTGCTCCTGAACGTCACCCAACGTCCGGATGGCACGCTCGACGAGATCGCCGAGTGGACCGTGCGCGAGATCGGCAGTTGGATGGATGTCAACAGCGAGGCCATCTACGGCACCCGCCCGTGGCACCAGTACAGCGAAGGCCCGACCCAACTCGCCACCGGCCATTTCGCGGAGGAGGAGAAGCGCGATTTCACGGCCCAGGACTTCCGCTTCACCACCAAGGGCAACACGCTCTATGCCATTGCCCTCGGCTGGCCAGAGCAGGAATGGCTGGTCAAGAGCCTGGCTGGCAAGGACGTCAAGGATGTGGCCGTCCTCGGTTGCGCTGCACCCCCCGAGTGGTCCATGACCCCCGAGGGCCTTCGCGTGGCCCGCCCCGCAACCCAACCCTGTCACACTGCCTGGGGCCTCCGCATCCAACTGGGATAGGAACGGGGAAGGGAATGGGGCGCTGCCCCAAGCCCCGCCGGGGAGACTCGTCTCCCCGGACCCCACATGGAGGTCTGGCGATTCGGGCCGTCGCTACGCGACAACCCGACTCGCCGGACGCCTTGCCGCTGCTCACGCACCGTTGCGGAGTCCGGGACACGGCAGATGACACCCAGCGCGGAACGCTCAGCGCCAGCTCGGCATCTTCCGCCCGTGGCGGG
>JABGQJ010000436.1 GCA_018648945.1 Victivallales bacterium | reverse complement strand
CATGCCGGCGTGTGGTCAACCGGCCGGAGAGATGTCCCTCCCGCGACCTGCCGGCAACGTCGATCAGACAGGTATTTGGGGGTACCAGTGATGGTGCCCGAGGTGGGGGCGGGGCTCGCCCCCGCCGGGACCGCTGGTGAACCAGAACGGGCTGCCCGCGAATGCCCCCTGTCCACCCCGTGTGCTTGATCAACGGACCGGGTACCCGCAGGCCCCCCCCTACAATCGTGGCAATCCCATGCACACGTTCCGGGCAGGCAGTTGGCTCCGCCGCTACTCTCTGCTACGTTCTGTCTGTGTGCAAGAATCAGTGCCCTACCACAGCCGCTCTGCGAGGACTGGATCATGAAGTACGAGGAAATGAAGCCCCGTGAGATCAATACCGTGTTGCGCGACTGCCCGTTGGCCTATCTGGTCTGGGGAGCACACGAGTGGCATGGCGTCCACAACGCGGTCGGCCTGGACACGCTCAAGGCCTATCACATGACGCTCGACCTCTGCAAGGCAACGGGCGGTGTCGTCTTGCCTCCGGTCTACTGCGGCTACCAGACGATGAAACCGTGGATGCAGTTCCACCACACCTTCGAGTTCTCCAAGTCCTTGGTCACCCAGTTCGTCTACGAGCACCTGGAGAATCTCTACGACGAGGGCTTCAAGGCCATCGTCGTCATCATGGGGCACTACGGCGGCAAGCATGTGGAGGCCGTAAAGGCGGGCGTGGCCCAGTTCACGGAGAAGCACCGCTACCCGAAGGTGCTGGCGATGACCGACTACGAGCCGGCTGGCTGGGTGGATGTGCGCGGCGGCGACCACGCGGGCAAGAACGAGACCTCGCTGCTGATGCATTACCGTCCCGATCTGGTGGACCTCTCCCGACTGCCGGAAGGCGACCTTGTGCATGCCCGCGATGGCTGCAGCACCGACGCCAAGGAGGCCACACCGGAGCATGGGGCCTTCCTCGTCAAGACGTTCCTGGAGCAAGCCACCCCCAAGGTCCGGGAGTTGCTCCAGGAAGCCACCGACGGCTGGCCCAGCGAGGTCTGCCGCGGAGAATAGCCCTCGGGAACTGGCAATCCCAGGTGTGAGAACGGCATCGCATGGCACCACGGCCAAGGAGGGCGTGTGTTGCGCCGTTGTCTGGATACGAGTATCTTGATACGAACGTAGCCACGGTCGAACTAGGAGCCCGAATATGCGCCTTGCCTCTGTCCTTCTCGCCGCAATCTGCCTGGCAACCACTGGCTTTGCCGCCGACAAGAAGGCAGTGCCGATCAAGGTAGCTGTCCGCACCGACCGGGCCGATGCCCTCTACTCCTGCGGTCAACAAGCCACTTTCCTCATCACGGTTACCGACCAGGGGAAACCAGTGACTGAGGGGAGTGTGACCGTGGTACTCACTCGCGATGGGGGGGAGGTCCTCGGCAAGCGGGCCATCGTCTTGGCGGCCGAGAAGGAGGCCCGTGTCACCGCCAACCTTGACCGCCCTGGATTCGTCCGCGTGGAGGCCACCTTCTATAGGGGGAAGACGCGCCATGTGGGTCTTGCCGGGGCTGGTTTCGATCCGGGGAAGATCAAAGCGACCACCATTGACCCGAAGGACTTCGACGCCTTCTGGAACACTGCGCGCGACCAGATCGGGAGATTCCCGCTGGACGTCAGGCTGGACAAGCTGGAGAAGCAGTCAAGCGGGACTGTCGATTCCTACGCGATCAGCTTCGGCAACATAGACGGCACTCGCTCCTACGGCTTCCTCGCCGTGCCGCGGGTTCAGAAGGGGCCATTCCCGGCCTATGTCACCGTTCCCGGTGCCGGGCCCGGTCCCTTTGGCCCCGCGACCGGTTGGGCCGGCAAGGGCTGCCTGGCTCTGCAGATGGGCGTCCACCGCTACGACGTGGGCAGTCTCGGGAAACAGGGCATCAAGGACGCGTATAAGAGACTCAACGAGAAGGGGACGTATTCCCACCACGGCAAACCCAACCCCCGCGCCTTCTACTTCTACCGCTCCATTCTGGGGATCGACCGCGCCATCAATTGGCTGGCCGCCCGGCCGGACTGGGATGGTGTCCACATGGTGATCGATGGGTCAAGCCAGGGCGGGGCATTCGCTTTGATCATGGCCGGTCTCAACCGGCATATCACCGGTGCCGCCGCCAATGTCCCGGCCCTCGGGGAACATGCTGCGTTCCTGGATGGGCGCCAACCCGGCTGGCCGAATCTGACCCGTGGCCTGGAGGGGGATGCGAGAGACAAGGTGCTCGCCATGTCCGCATACTACGACACGGTGAACTTCGCCCGGCGCATCACCTGCCCCGTCATCATCTCGGCTGGCTTCATTGATCGCACCTGCCCGCCGGGCACTGTCTACGCCGCCTACAATCAGATCAAGACCCAGAAACGCATGTTCAACGGCCCCCTGGCCGGTCACCAATGGAATGTGGGGGACTACCGTGCCTTCCAGGCCAAGTGGATCGCCGGACGCCTGGGCGTCGGCACGGCCTGCGACCCCGGCGACTAGGTAGACCGCCGCCTACTTGATCCCGGGCTTCCCTCGCGCTACTCTCCAGACAGCTGAAGCAAGGTGATTCCATAGCGACGGTGCGAGACCGGGAAGCGAGGACCTCGATGGGAAACGAACAGATCTCACGGCGACCGCTGACCACCCGGGACACGAAGTGGGCAAAGAGCACAGCCCGGTGGTTGGGTAACATGGGCCTGCGCCCCAACGCGATCTCCATCCTCAGCGTAGGTTTCGCCTGTCTGGCCGGTGCCGCGTTCATCGGTGCCGGACGGACAGCTGGCCTGGCCCGAGCCGGGCTCTTTCTAGCCGCCGCCTTGGGCATTCAACTGCGTCTCCTCTGCAATCTCTTCGATGGCATGGTGGCCGTCGAGGGAGGCTTCAAGACCAAGTCGGGCGAGGTCTACAACGAGCTGCCGGACCGCTTCTCCGATGCCGTGATTCTGGTCGGTGTTGCGTATGCAGCACCCGGTTCTGAAGTGCTGCACGCTTTGGGTTGGCTGGCAGCCGTGCTGAGCATCATCACCGCCTACGTCCGGGCGCTGGGGGCTTCGGCTGGCACGGCGCAGCACTTTGTCGGTCCCATGGCCAAACCTCAGCGCATGGCATTGCTGACCGTCCTTTGTGTCGTCATGGCAATACTGGTGGCGGCCGGCCAGCCGCTCAATCTGGTCCACCCGACCCTCGCCCTTATCAGCGCCGGTTGCCTGCTCACCATTGCCCGCCGAACTCGCCTCGTTGTGCGTGAACTGGAGTCGAAATGATCGCCCAACCACTGGTCGCATCCGCGATGGCTCTCCAGTCCGACCACGAAACCTATCTGCTCGTCGGCGGCGTCCTGGCCTTGCTGGTGGTTGCCACCGTCTTGGGCCAGGTCCTGCGCGTGCGGGCGCAAGGCGGGAAGGGGGCAAAGACGATCCAGAACCTGAATGCCCGCACCAACGCCTGGTGGGTGATGGTCGGGGTGTTCGGCTTGGCCATGCTGTGCGGCATGGTCGGGACCGTCATTCTGTTCAGCCTTATCTCCCTCGTGGGGTTGCGGGAGTTCCTGGCGCTTACCCCGACCAGAGCCGGCGATCGCGGCACCTTGCTCTGGGTGTTCTGCCTGTTCGCGCCCCTGCAATACTGGCTGGTAGCCACCGGCTGGTATGGGCTGTTTGCCGTCATGATTCCGGTCTACGCCTTCCTTTTCGTGCCCTTGCGCAGCGCGCTTAGCGGCGACTGCGAAGGCTTCCTGGAACGCACCGCCAAGATCCAGTGGGGCCTGATGCTCTGCGTCTACTGCGTGAGCCATGCCCCGGGCCTCCTCTTCCTGTCCATCCCAGGCTACGAAGGGCAGAATGCCAAGCTGCTGTTCTACTTCGTGCTGGTAGTCCAGATCAGCGATGTCATGCAATATGTCTGGGGGAAGACCTTGGGACGGCACAAGATTGCGCCCAAGGTTAGCCCGAACAAGACCTGGGAAGGCTTCGTGGGCGGCATCGCCACCGCCACCCTCATCGGCACTGGGCTCTGGTGGGTCACGCCCTTTACGCCCTTGCAAGCGGCCGGCATCTCGCTGGCCAGCACGCTCATGGGATTCGCTGGTGGCCTGGTCATGTCCGCCATCAAGCGAGACCAGGGGGTAAAGGACTACGGGACCCTCATCGGCGGCCATGGTGGAGTCATGGACCGGATCGACTCCATTTGCTTCGCCGCCCCGGTCTTCTTCCATCTCACCCGGTACTTCTTTACGTGATCCCCCGTCAACCCCAGGCCCCCCATGCAGAAACGCCCCAATGTTCTGTTTCTAATGAGCGACCAGCACCGAGCGGACGTGACCGGCTACGAAGGCAACCCTGTCATCCGGACACCGGTCCTCGACGAACTGGCCCGCACGGGCGTGTCGTTTCGCAATGCCTATACCCCCTCGCCCATCTGCGTGCCTGGTCGCCAATGCCTGATGGCGGGCCAGCTCCCCAAGACCTGCGGCTGCGAGGGCTGGATCGACCTGGAGCCCGGCTACCACACCTTCGCCCGCCAATTCGGCCGCTACGCCTACAACACGACCTGCAGCGGCAAGCTCCATCACCTTGGGTTCGACCAGTCACAGGGCTGGCGCAAGCGCATCGCGCCCGACGCGGAGATTAGCGACGCCTACACCGAGGGCAAGATCGAGGAGGAGTTCGCGCGCTACAAGCCCGCAGCTGGCACCGGCAAGTGGTCCAACCAACGCGAGGTGGAGGAAGCCCGCCCCGGCGATGGCCCCTGCCAGATCTTCGACCGAACCGCCACCCAGGCCACCTTGGACTTTCTGGACCGCTACTTCGACGATCCCCTGTACCACCGCCCGCAATCCCATCGGCCCCTCCTGCTCAAGCTGAGTCTTCTCCAGCCTCACTACCCCTTCTTCGGCGACGAAGAGCTGTTCGACTACTATCTGGATCGGGTGCCAATCTACCGCGAGGAGCCTTGCGACCACCCGGTGCTCTCCCTCAGCCAGCAACGCCGGCCGGTCAAGGTCACCGAAACCGCCATTCGCCGCGCCACCGCCAGCTACTACGCCATGACCGAAACGGTGGATCGCTACTACGGGCAGGTCCTCTCTCATCTGAAGGAACTGGGCGAGAATCTCGACGAGTGGATCATCGTCTACACCACCGACCACGGCGAGATGCTGGGCCAGCATGGCATCTGGGAGAAGACCCGGTTCTACGATGGCAGCGCGCGGGTGCCCCTCATCATCCGCTGGCCCAAGGGGTTCCCTGGCGGGCGGGTTGTCAACGAGAATGTGAATCTCTGCGATCTCTACGCCACGCTCTGCGATCTCGCGGGCCTGGAGATTCCCGACGGCCTGGATAGCCGCAGCCTGGCTCCTCTTCTCCGCGGCGAGTCCTGCGAGTGGTCCAACGAGTCCGTCTCGCAGATGAACCGCAACCATGTGATGATCAAGCAGGACGACCTGAAGTACCAGTGGTACGGCGAGTCCGTTCCCGAAGTCCTGTTCGACTTGTCGGCGGATCCCGGCGAGACGGAGGATCGAGCCGCTTCCCCCGCCTACACGGAAGCAATGCAGGCGTTCCGTGCTCGCCTCGCCCAACTCGGGCATGGCCCGGATGGGGACCCCAACTACGTGAACGCAGGCTACTGAGGTAACGCAGGTATGTCGACCGAGCGCAAAGCAGACAGCGGGATGCACCCATGAGACTGGCAGTGCTTGCAGGGCTTCTCGCCTTCTCGGGCATCATGCTGGCGATCCACGGGGAGGCCAGCAAGCTGATGCTGGCCGGCGGCGTGGTTGGCGGCCTTCTCAGTGTCTCGCTGATTGGGCACGTGCTGGCCCGGTGCCGGTTCGCCATGGCCGAGGAGATCCGGTCCCGAGCCATGACCTGGTGGTATATGGTGGCCGTATTCCTTTTGGCCCTCTCCACTCACCGGGCGGTCTCCTTCGTCTGCCTCAGCTTCCTCTGCTTCTCCGCCCTGCGCGAGTTCTATTCGCTGATGCCCATGAAGGAGGTCGCCGGCGAAAAGACGCTGGCGTTCAAGGACCGGGTCGCCGTGCTGTTCTCGTACCTCGCCCTGCCGATCGTGGCCTGGGTCGCCTTTGTGGACTGGTTCGACCTCTTCATCATCGTCGTGCCCGTCTATCTCTTCCTGCTCTTCCCGATCATCTTCGTCCTGCAAGAGCGAACCGAGGGGGCGCTCAAATCCCTGGGCGTGGTCAACGTCGGGGCGATGTTCTTCGTGTTCAATCTGGGCCATTGCCTGTTCATGATCAACCTCACCCCCATGCTCCTCTTCTACTGCTTCACGCTCACCGAAGTCAGGGATGTGGTCGCCGCCTGGCTCAACAAGGGCTTTGCCCAGCTGGCCGCAACGTGCCCGGATACGCCGCTGGCCCGGCTGCTGCGGTGTCGTGTCGCCGCAGCTGTGGACGGCGAGAAGACCTGGGCCGCAGGCTTCGTTTCCTCGCTGGTCGTCGCGCTCCTTTCCCTGGCCTTCCTGCCCCTCATGCCCGCCTTCAAGTATGGCGTCCTCTCGTGGCCAGTCTGCC
>JABGQJ010000435.1 GCA_018648945.1 Victivallales bacterium | reverse complement strand
GTCAAGGACCAGGGCAAGAGCATCAAGCAGATGTCCGACGACTACGTGTTCGCCACGTCGGTGGCTGCCTTTGGCATGGTCTTGCGCGACTCCCCCTACAAGGGGAGTGCGAGCTTTGCCCTGGCCGAGGAACTGGGCCAGACCGGTGCACGGCGGGATCCCAATGGATACCGCAAGGAATTCCTGGAGCTGCTGAAGAGGGCGAAGACCCTGAAGAGGGAATGAAGACCGAACACCGGACATCGAACGCCGAATGTCGGCCCCCAGATGCCGAGCGGCGAGTGTCGAAGGGCGGATGGTTGGCGCGAAGTAAAGGAGGTGTCCCAATGCGGACGAGATTGGTCCTGGCAGTCGTTGTGGCGGTCGCACTGGCAGCGCCCCTTTGTCTGGCCCTGTATTCCGTCTCGAGCAAGGGCCGTTGGCCAGAGGCGTGGCCTTGGCCACTGGAGGGATTGCGCGCCAATGCCCGCACGCTTGAGCACAACGCAGAAGTCATACACGAGATACCCTTCACCGACCGCGAACGGTTCGAAGCCAAGTGGCCACACCTTCTGACAGTGAAGAGCAAGCACTCAGCGCTGGTGCTGCTCGGCAGTCCGAACAAGTGGCTGGGCAACACGTTCACGGCCGGAGTCCGTATCCGTGCGCCACTGACGGGGCATCTCGTCACGCCCGGCGGCACGACCTACCCCTCTGGTGCCGAGAAGGCCATCAAGGACGGGAAGTTCCTCAGGATCGGGCCACCGTGGCCGGACTACCTGAAGTCGGCAGACGGCAAGCTGCCGGAGTACGTGACCGCGGACGGCGGCAAGTGGCAGGCTCAGGACCCCAAGAAGCTCGGAGGCGCTGGCCGATTCAGACTCTGGAGAGCCCGGACGGAGATCGATCTGATCGTGGATGGCAAGGTCGTGGATCTGAATCGCATTGCCCTGCCTGCGGACACACCAATCATCGACAGGCGGTTCCAGAACAAGGCTGGCAAGTAGGCGCGCCAGTCAGTCCCGAGCCTGCTGGGAGAGGGCGCGACGAATGGTGCCGAGGCTGGAGCGGATGTGGGTGGCCATGGCCCGGCGGGCGGCTTGGGAATCGCCCTTGCGAATCGCGGTGAGAATGGCGGCATGCTCTCGGTGGGCGCTGCGAACGCTGGCGGGACGCATGCGGGGAGCCATGGCCGCGAAAGGGCGGGCGATGATCCGGGAGTCCTCGACGATCCGGCAGAGCCGACGGTTACCGCAGGCTGCCAGGAGAATGCGGTGGAAATCAAGATCGAGGCGGCGCTGATCGCGGGTGCTGGTGGCGCTCAGGGGCTTGTGGTCGGCTTCCTGCCGCGATTCTTCGGCCATGGCGGCCATCTGCTCGACCAGGCCGGAGAGTTCGGCCACCGCCACGGGATCGGGGGCGGCGGCGAGGCGGGAGGCCGCGTGCCCCTCGAGCAGTTCCCGCAACTCGTAGAACTCCTCGATCTCGCGCAGGTCGGGCAGGCGAACGAAGGCCCCCCGGTGCGGGATGAACTCGACCAGGCCCTCGGAGGCAAGTTGGTTCAGGGCCTCGCGGATCGGGGTGCGGCTGACATCGATCTCGCGGGTCAGCGCCAAATCCGAGACCCGGTCGCCGGGCTTGAGCTCGCCATTTTCAAAACGCGCCCGCAGGTACCGGTAGGCCCGTTCCTTCTGGGTCGTGCGGCGCGCGCTAGGCATCGGCAGCCCCCGCTGCGGCCCCGTCGGCCAGCAGGAACTGCCGCACCATGGCCAAGCGACGCTGGCGAACGCTGGCCATAAACGTGGTCTCGACCGCCACCAGATCCTCCAGTTCGTGATCCAGTGCCCGGCGATGGGAGAGATAGCGACGCGCTTCGGCGGCGATGGTGGAAAGCTCCCGAACCATGGTCGAGGAACGGGCCTCCGCCAAGTGCTCGGGAGAGAGCACGCGGGCCAGGTTGTCCTCGTGGAGAAGGCGCATGAGGTTGCGGTAGCGTCGGGCCACCTCCGCAGCAAGAAGCTGGGCCTCGCGGTAGCTGGCGTAGAACACCGACAGATAGCGGACCACCCGCTCGCGCTGCCGGACCGAGTCGAAACTGGCCGTCCCGAAGTTCAGCTCGCCGAGCATCCGCATGAAGGCACTGCGATCACCAAAGGTGAGCTGATGGATGATCTCGATCGGCTTGCGACCGTCGCGCAGGGCGCGCAGGAACATGCGGCGCACGGCACTCTCGGCAAGCTTCAGCAGGCGCCGATCCCAGGCCTGGCGGCCCTTGCCCAAGAGCCCGAAAAAGGCCAGAGCGAAGCTATGCACCCCGTTGGGCAGTTCCATCAAGAGGTTGGTGCCCAGGAGCGTGGGCACAAACAGGCTCTCCACCCGCCGGATCTCACGCAGGACAGCGGGACTGCTGGCCTCGCGGTCGATCTCCTTCTCACCATGGGCGACATCCATGAAGGCCTGCACACTGTCGCCAATCTCTACCAGGGCCGCCTGGACCCAGTCACGGACACGGTCAGGATCCCAGCCGCCGTGCGACAGCCGCACTTTGAGCTGGGCGGCACGACTGTTGCGAGGCCGGACCTGGACCTGCCACGCGTGCAGGGCGTGGCGAGCAAGCAGACGATCGGCCAGAACACAGACCCGCGACCATTGATCGACCAGCGACTGGTCATCACTCCACAGGGCGGCCCACTCGAACGCGGCTTCGGGGACGTCATCCTGGGCCAACCAGGCGATCAGGAGATCCCGCAGGACATCGGGGTCCAGCGTCCCCTTGTGTTCCCTCAGGTAGGCCAACTCCCAGTTGAACGCCGCCTCGGAATCCACGAGGTGGAGCACGGTAAAGGCATACTCCAGGACTCCGGTCACCAAGTGGCTGCGGCGGCGGCATGCCTCGGCAGCTTTGGTGAGATCCTCCGGCATGCGCGTGCGATTGAGAATGCGCGCCCAGGAAAGCGGGGTGTAGACACCTCGAGCCACAAGAGCCACGGAGCGCTCGGGGGGTTCGCCCTGGCTGGGGGGGGCATCCAGTTCGCCTTTCTCCGTCAACCGGCGAGCGGAGTTCTCCAGACACTGGAAGTACTCCTGGAAAACTTGGGTGATGACGCGCTTCTGCGGGCTCGCCAGGTAGGTGGTCACCAACTGCCCGACCCTCGCCGCGACGGTCGGGAAGTGAGCGGGGGAGCAGGCGCCAGCCAGAGCGTACAGTTCCTGGACCCCAGCCGCTCCCAGATCGGGATTGAGGTTGAGTAGCTGGTCCAGCCTGCCTAGCAGGGGCTCGTGCGTGTCGGTACCGGTCACGTTGTGCAGGGCTCCGAGGCGATAAGTGGTGAAGGCGAAGCAATCAAGCAATGTACGGCCCAGCCGCGACCCGGACAAGGTTGCCGCAGCGTCACATTTGGGGACGCGCCCCCCGGACGCTAGGTTACGGGCCTCTGTCGCGTGGCATGGTGCCTCGGGGCGTTGCTCCCATGGAACGGAACAAACTGTGCCAACCATCTGGACAATCCTTGCCGCTGGCCTGCTCGTCGCCGTGGTGCTCCCGGGATTCTCCCGGCGCCCCACGGGGCGAGGCTTCTTCCTGTCCCGGCGGACCGCGGGATCAACGACTCTCGCCGCCTCACTGGCCGCAACCTGCCTGGGCGCGTCCGCGACGATCGGCATGGTGGGGCGTGCCTACAGCTTGGGCTGGCCAGCCTTCTGGTGGTTGGGCGCGGGAGCGCTGGGCCTAGTGCTACTGGGGCTGGTCTGGGGGCCGCGCATGCGAGCGGACGCGGCGGTTCGCACGTTGCCAGAGTGGGCGGAGACGATCTACGGTCCCCCCGCGCGCGTGCTGTCGGCATTGCTGATCGCGATCATGTGGATTGCGGTGATCGCCGCCCAATGGGTGGCCGCCGCGACGGTGATGAAGGCGCTATTTGGCCTGTCCCTCGGGACGGGAATCGTGGCCGCAGCGGGGGTGGTGTCGGCCTACACGGCCTGGGGGGGGCAACCCTCGGTCCTGCGCACGGATCGCCTGCAAGTGCTGCTGATCAGTGCCGCCATCCTGACCCCCCTGCTGTTTCTTGGGGGCCTCGAAGGCCGGGCCGCCAGCCCGGGAGCGAGCGATTTCGCCGCCACCAGCCCGATCCAGATCCTGGCCGTGCTGGTGGTTGTGGGCGGCATGTACGTGGTGGGCCCCGACCTGTGCAGCCGCGTGCTCCTGGCGCGAGACCGGACCGCTATCCGCCGGGGAGCGCTTGTGGCAGGCCTGTTCTTGGCGGTGGCGGGGGTGCTGCTCACGGCCATCGGAGTGGCCATTCGGCAGGCGGGAGTGGAACTGGCGAGCGCCCGGGAAGCCCTGCCTTGGCTGCTCGGCAACTCTGGGGTGGTGCCTGCCCCGGCGGGATATATGATCAACGCGGGACTGCTGGCCGCCACCCTCTCCAGTGCGGACACCTGCCTGCTCACCGTGGCATCGGTGGTGGAGCTGGATCTCTGCGGACGGAGACACGACGAACGGCAGCAGCGACAATTCGGCCGCGTCTTCGTGGTGCTCGCGGGGGGGCTGGCCGCGTGGGTAGCCTGGTGGAACCCAAGGATCATCCCCAACCTCCTGCTGGCCTATGCCTTCTATGCGGGCGGGCTGCTGGCACCGCTCCTCTTGCTCCGCTTCCCGAACGTTGCCCGCCGTATCCCCCAGCCGGTCGTCTGGTCGGCGATAGCCGTGGGCGGCGGGCTACCGATCGGGTTGCTGCTGAGCCGTACGGTCTCGGACTATGCCGTTGCCGGGCTCTGGGGGTGCCTGTGTTCGACCGGTATTCTGCTGGTCGGTTGGCTGGCACGCGTAGGGATGGCGGAGGACGCGACGTGACCGAACTGAATCTCGACCGCCACCGGGAGCGCTTCTCCTCCTACGTGGCGAGCTTTGCCGAGGAGACAGGGCTGCACCCTATGCAACAGCTGAAGTTGGACCACACGTGGCGGGTCGCGGCCAACTGCCGGGAGATCGCCCGTGGGGAGGGCTGGGACAGGGCGGCGGTCGACCTGGCCGAAGCAGCAGGCATCTGGCATGACGTGGCCCGATTCGAGCAGTACGAGCGGTTTCAGACCTTTGCCGATCCCCGTTCCTTCAACCACGGCGAACGGGGGGCGGAATTGCTGACGGAGCACGACTTGCTGAAGGGCACGGAGGCCGCCCCCGCCGCCTCGCTGGCCGCGGCGGTCCGGCTGCACAACCGGCTGGCCATGCCGGCGGACCTGCCCGAGCCACACCGGCAGGCGCTGCGGGCGTTGCGGGATGCGGACAAGGTGGATATTCTGGAGGTCTTCGTGGAGACGTTCCGCACCCGTAGCTACGAACAGTTCCCGGAAATCCTGCTGCATGTGGATCCGGATGGGCCACTGTCAGACGAGATTGTGGAGGCGGTGGCAAACGGGCAAACCCCCTCCTACGAATACATCCGTTCCCTGGTCGATATGCGCTTGCTCAGCGTCGGCTGGTTGTATGACATCAATTTCGCGCCTACGTTCGCTCTGATTCGGGAGCGCGGGCTGTTCCGGGGCATTCGCGGAGAGCTTCCCGCCCGTCCCGAGGTCCAGGCCGCTCTTGATCGGGCGCAGGGGCGCTTCGCCGTTGATTTCTCCGCGCTGGACTGAACGCAACCAAGGAGAGAACGATGAAAAGCTACCGCAAGGAACTCTGGTTCGAGGCCCCGCGTCGGCGCCAAATCATCCACATCACCCCGCAGATCGAGGAGTGCCTGCGCGAGTCAGGCATCCAGGAAGGACTGCTGCTGTGCAACGCCATGCACATCACGGCCAGCGTGTTCATCAATGACAACGAAGGTGGCCTGCATCAGGATTTCGAGGACTGGCTGGAGGGGCTGGCTCCGGAGAAGCCCTATTCCCGCTACCGCCACAACGGCTACGAGGACAACGGCGATGCGCACCTGAAACGCACCATCATGGGGCGCGACGTGACCGTGGCCATCACCGATGGTCGGCTGGACTTCGGCCCTTGGGAACAGATCTTCTACTACGAGCTTGACGGCAAGCGCCGCAAGCGGGTACTCGTCAAGATCATCGGAGAATAAGGGAGAGATCATGTACCGCTGCCGACACCTTGTCCTGCCTGCCGTCCTGCTGGGCTCCATCCTGTTGGGGGCCCCGCCTGCGCGCCCGCTCCTCTGGCGCGCCAACAAGGGGGGCAAGGATGCTCCGACCATCCACCTCCTTGGTTCGCTGCATATCGGGCGGGCCGACTTCTACCCGGTCCACGAGAAGGTCGCCGCTGCCTATGCCGCAGCCGACACCTGCGTGTTCGAGATCGACCTGGTCCAGGCCAAGATGCCCTGGCAGGTAGCCCGGCTGCTGTTGCGGGGCCGTCTCGGCGGCGGCAAGACCTTACGGGATGTGGTCAGCGAGAAGACATGGACGGACCTGCAGGAGTGCGCCCAGGAGGTCGGCATGCCGATGGTCATGCTCAACAGCATGAAGCCCTGGATGGGCGCACAGCTACTCACGGCGGCCGCCATCGTGAAGGCGGGATACAACCCCGATAACGGCACGGACCTCCACTTTTTCCGCCGGGCTCTGAAGGACAAG
>JABGQJ010000434.1 GCA_018648945.1 Victivallales bacterium | reverse complement strand
GTGCGGGCATGTGGAGGCACTGGTCGAACGCATGCGGGCCCATGGGGCCTTCGCCGTCGAGAGTATCTCCCCGGCACCCACCGGCAATCTCTCTATCCGCGCCGCCCGCGAGATGGTCGGCGCCCGCCTGGGCATCATCGGCGGCATCGAGCCGACCCAGTTCCTGAACCTGACCGAGGGCCAACTCGGGCTTTACGTCGAGTCCGTCATCGACGATGCCCAGGGCGGTCCCTTCGTGCTCGCCAATTCCGACTCCTGCCCCCCCGGTGTCACCATCGAGAAGTTCCGCCTCGCCGCCGAAGTCGCCAGGGCCTACAAGCGCTAGGGACGGACCGTACAAGCACCGAAGGACGGCACCGGAGTTCCCCCTTCACCAGCTACTGGGCCGCAACCGGCAGCTTCTTCTTGCGGGCCTTCAGTTCAGCACCAGTGTTCGCGCCGCCACGCTTCAGGATCGCCACGATCTTCTTGGCTTCGTCTGGGGCCGGGCCTCTCTCTGCGTGATCCATCGCCCGGTCGAGCGGAGTCCAGCCGCGTTCCTCCACAACATTGACGTCGATCCCCGCATCCACCAGCAACTGGATGGTCTCGGCCAGGTGCGGGTTCTTCCAGTCGTCCTCGAGCAGACAGAAGAGGATCGGCTCCTTCATTATGGTGACATTGGGATCGGCCCCATGCTTGAGCAGGGACTGGACCATCTCGTACCTCCGCTTGTACCCCAGTGGAGTGCCGTACGGCATGGTGCAGACTCCCAGAGCCGTCGCGCCGCCCTGGCTGGTGTCCGGATCGTATCCGTTCTCGAGCAGGAACGTCAGCAACTCCGGGGTAACGGAGCGATCAGGCCACACCTGCACCTGCCAGTTCACGAGCGGTTGGTCGAGACCCGGCCGGTTGCGATACGGTCTGTTCAGGTCGATCCCATAGGGCATGAGAACGCGAAGAACAGAAATCCTGTAGCGATTCATGACCTCGGTGATCTCGATGGTAGGCGTCGAGCGCGCTTCTCGGCCATGATGGTACGGCCACTGCTCGGCAATCTCCTCGGTTATGTGGAGGAGGCGCATGGTCCACCAGACACCAAAGGCCGCCGCCTTTGGCCGATCATCCGCCTCCTCGACCAGCCGGCGGATCTCCTTGGCTGGCTGCCACCCGCTGATGGCGGCCGCGATGTCGCTCTCGATATCGCCATACGTCCGCGTGCTCCTGCAACCGGAGGCCAGGAAGAGGGCGAGGGGGATCAGGAGAACGGCGGCAGTGACCCTTCCATTCATGTTCTTCTCCTCTGGTCGAGTTGGCGATTCTCCAGTTCCTTGACGCCATCCGGTCGGGAAGCGTCTCGCGGCATCCGCAACCAAAGTACCCTCGGGGCCAGCGCCCGGCAAACCGGACGTGTCGCCGTAGTAATCCCCGGCGGGACGCCATCGCGCCAGCAGGGCTGTTTCGTTCTGGGTGTCGGTTCCCTTCCACTGTGTGCCTTCGCCGCTTGCGCTTCCCTGCGCCGTCCCTTCAGGACTCGTGGGGCGCCGGCGACCGACCGGGGACTGCACTGCGCTCCATCCCAGGCTGGATTGCGGTGGCCCGTTGGGCCTCCGGAGCGCCAAGGGCGCGGGACAGTATAGCCTAGGACGAAGCGCAGCGTAGTCCTAGGTAAGGAGTCACTTGCGGGTGAGTCCTGTAGGGACGACGCCCTGGGACCGCCTCGCATGCTCTGAGAACGAAACAGCCCTGGCCCGGCGAGGCAAACACTTGCCTTCAGCTGGGGGCACCCTATTTTCTCTTCCCTCTGCGGACCACCAACCGGGATCCCGCCGATGGTGCATGACTTTCTGGAGGACCACCCAATGATCGGACGACGAATCGCCCTCTTCCTGACTGCCGCTGTTGCCGCTGTCTGCGCCCGCGAGCCCCAAGCCCCGGCAGCGACCATCAAGGAGCTGGCCGGTTATATGGAACGGCACCGGCAGTTTGCGGCACGGGAGGCGGCGGCGCTCGCCGGCCCCAGGGAGAAGCGGAGTTCATCCCAGAGGAAGGTGACGGCATTGCACAGGCCCTATGATGCCAGGCAGGTCAAGCGGCTCAAGGGGCAGCTCAAGTCCCATCAGGATGCCGCCGCACACATCGAGGAGGAACTGGCGAGCATGAGGATCAAGGAACCCGAGGCACGGGCTGCGAAGTTGAAGGAAGCAGAGACGGAGATGGCAGCGGCAAGGACGGCGCTGCTGGCCGCCAGAACACCGCTCAACCAGGAATATGCCAAGATCCAGCAGTCCGGCAAGGCTGCGGAACAGAAGATGGCGGGGTTGGCAGAGCTTGTGCCACGCACGCCGGAGGAGCACGGGGTGGCCGAGTCCACCATCACCGCTCGGGCTGGCGGAGCAACGATCACGGTTGGCTGGCAGGACGCGCAGGGCCGTGGATTGGCCCAGCTCCACCTTCAGTTGCTGGCGGCGCCGGCTCGTTCGCATAGAGTGATGAAGCTCGCGGGCAAGTACCCGGTACAGCATATCAGCGACTACGCCGTGAGCTTCTCGGTGGGTACCATCGGGGCCTCGTTCTCCGGCAGGAAGAAAGAATGGCGCGACAGGGAGAAGCTCCCCAAGCTGGTGGAAGCCCTGGTTGACTTCGAAGCTCTGGCGGGCATCGACGCCGCTCTGGCGAAGGACGGGGATTTGAGGAAGGAACTCGTGGGCTGCGCGGCCAGACAGAAGCAGTGGCAGTCACGGATGCAGGGCGCGACCGGGGACATCCAGTCCCGGCTGTCGCTGGTCGGCCGGAGTCGGAATGAACTGCGCAAGCCCTATGATCCAGGTCGAGTGGTGAAATTGGAGCAGCGTCTTGCCAGTCAGAAGCGGTATCTGGCCGGAATTCGCGCCGAGTTGTCGGCGGCGACCATTCAGGATCCGGAGAAGCGCAAGGCCGAACGGCTGAAGGCCGCCCAGGAATCGAAGCAGGCCCAGGAGGATCTACTGACGGCGGGGGTGCCCCTGCGGGCGGAGCAGGTTGCGTTAGGAAAGGCGGAACGGACGGCCCGCTTCGGCCTCTGGGAATTGGTAGACAGCGTCGTGCACATGCCGAAAGGAATTGCGACTGTGGCCCCCGAAGTCAGGGCCAATATCAGGAACGTCTCGGCGAACGTCTCGTGGCGCGATGGCCGCACCGCGCAGCTGGTTCGGGCGGAGTTCCGTTTCCTGCCTGTGCCGCCGGAAACGTCCTTGAAGGACAAGGTCGCGGACAAGTTCCCGGTGCAGTCTTGGGGGGCCAGCTCCGTCACCTTCTGGACCGGCAGCGTGAACGTGAGCCTCAGCGTTGAGAAGGCCGAGTGGCAGAGCAAGGAGAAGATGCTCGAACTGGCCACGAAGCTGATCGATCTCGACGCCATCGCCGCTTGGCCGCGGATCGGGGATACGGAGTAGCTCCAGTGCCCACCCGTGCTTGCGTGCTGCCGTGACGCGATCTATGTTCCCAAAGAGGTCCCTGTCCGAAGACAGGACAAACGCGTCGCGGAAATCTGGAGGAGTAAGAGATGATGTACCGCCGAATCACCCTACTGCTGATTGTCTTGGGCATTGGGACCTTTGCCCGTGAGCCCCAAGCCCCGGCGGAGACCATCCGGCAGGTTGCCGCGTACCTGCGGAGGCACGTGGCCCTGGAGAAGCGGCAGATCGCCGTCACGGCGGCAGCCAGGGCGAAGGAGAATATGGCCCAATGGCGGCGGAATGAGCTCAGTCGACGCTATGACGCAAAGCGCGTTGCGCAGATCAAGCAGCGTGTAGAATCCCATCGAGAGCGCCGCGACCGCACGGTCGCTGAGTTGGCCTGTGCCAGGATCAAAGGCCCAGCAGAGCGCGCGACCAAGCTCAAGGAGGCAGTTGCGGCGGGCGCGGCAGCAGCCGAGGAAGCTCAGGCAGCCAGTGCAGCCTTCAAGGACGAGTTCGTGGCGCTGGCCAAGGAGGAGGCACCGGTCAAGCAAGTACTGCTGGAACTGGTTGCCAAGGTCGGGCGCACTCCGGAAGAGCTTGGCGTTGCCAAGGCCAGTCCCAGGGCATCCATCGGTTCGGCAGGGCTGGCATGGCACGACAGCAAGGGCACTGCGGTGGCCTATCTGACGTTCCGCTTCCGCGCGCCGACAGGAAGCAGTGGCAAGAAGGAGAAGCTCTGGGGGAGATACCCCGTGGGCTATGACGGCGAGTCCAGTATCACCTTCTCCGTGGGGACCATGGTCGCCTCTTTCAACCCGGCCAACCGGGCCTGGCGGGGGAAGGCCAAGATGCGGGAGATGGGCAAGGCACTCATCGATCTTGATGCCATCAGTGAACTCCAGGCGGCCGTCGAGAAAGGGGATCTGAAGCGGCAGATAGCCGACCTCATGGCTAGGAACAAGGACCTCCACGCCCGTGCGCAGACAGCCACCAAGCTCCCCCATGCCCTGCAGAACGCCTCCATGCTAAAGCGCCGCGAGCTCGAAAGGCCCTACGATCCCAGCCGCGTGGCCGGGCTGGAGAGACGCCTTGAGCCCCAGGAACGGAACCTGCTCGCTTCCCGCACCGAGTTGGCGGCAGCAGTCATCGCGGAGCCCGAGGAGCGCAAACGGGAGAAGGAAAAGGCAGTGGCGGCGGCAAAGGAGGCCCTTCAGGCAGTGAAGGAGGCCGGCCTGTCCCTGAAGACCGACCAGATCGCCTTGAGGAGAGAAAGGCGTTACGTCCAGTTCGCTCTCTTTGAGATGATGGACGGGGTGGCACGGATGCCGAAGGGACTGGGGATCGTCGATGCCGGGGTCATCACCAGCCCAAGGGATGCGTCGGTGCTACCGTGGTGGAGCGACGTGCACGACAAGAAGCTGGTTCGCGCCCACTTGCGCTTCCGCCCTGCGCCAGGGGGGACGAACGCGGAACCCAAGGTGGCGGGCAAGTACCCCGTGCGGTCGTGGACCTTCAAATCGATCAGGTTCTGGGCCGGCGGGGTGGACGTTGAACTGCAGGTGGAGAAGGAGGAATGGAAGAACAAGGAGAAGGTCATGGAACTGGCCGCGACGTTGCTTGATCTTGAGCGCATCGCAGCCTTGCCTGTGACCAAGGACGCCAAGTAACCACGCGTGGCCGAGGCCAGACAACAGGACATGCCTCGGATTGCGTGCAGCAGTTGCCAGAGCTAGAGTTCCTGCCTCATGTCCCATCCACCATTGCCGCATGTCTGGAGTTACCACGCCATGAAGACCCTACACGCTTCCCTCTATGCCTCTCTTGCCCTGGCCTGCATCGCCATGGCTCAAGACGCCATGACGCCAGCAGATGTGATCCAGCAGGTGGCAGAATGCATGCGCAAAGGCGGGGATCTCGCGGAGAGGAGCGCGAAGGCAACCGGGGAGTTGCAGCTCAGGCAGCAGGTGGCGGAGCAAACGGTGAACGAGTACGGCAAGCCCTACAATGCCGAACGCGTGCAGGAACTGGAGCGCCGGGCCAAGCAGCAGAAGGAGTATCTGGCGCGGACGGAGGCCGAGTTGGCAGCGGCGAGGGTGGAGTCGGCGGCGGATCGGGCAGCCAAGAAGGCCGAGGCGGCATTGCAGGCCAAGGAGGCCCGTAAAGCCTACCGGGATGCGGCGACGCCCTTCCAGCAGGAGCGGGCTGCCGCCCTACAGGAATCCCAGGCCCTCGGCACCGCGCTCGAAGCGCTCATGGAAGGCGTTGCCCTTGCCCCCAAGGAACTCGGTGTCGCTGAGGTGAAGTTGAACTCCAACGTGAGCGACGGTTTTGTCGGTTTGAGCTGGCGGGATGCCGGAGGCAAACGGCTGGCATGGGCGCACATGCGCCTGAAACCCGTGCCGGCGGAAATCCACGAGCAAGGCAAGTTGGCGGGCAAGTACCCCGTGCATGGCCTGTCCGACAGCAGTGCTTGGTTCTGGGCCGGTGGCGTGAATGTGGCATTCGTCGTCCAGAAGGCCGAGTGGCGAGGCCGGGAGAAGATTCTGGAGATAGCAGCGAAGCTGATCGACCCCAGTGCCCTCGCCACGCTGCCCAAGATCGAAGACGCCGAGTAGGCTTGGCGACACGTACCCGGTGACGTCGTGGGACAGTAACTCCATCGACTTCTGGGCCGGAGGCATCAACATCAGATTCTATGCGCGGAAGGCCGAGTGGCAGAGCAAGGAGAAGGTCTCTGAATTGGCCACGAAGCTGATCGATCTCGATACCGTTGCTGCCTGGCCGAAGATCGAGGATGCCCAGTAGAATCTCTGTTCTCACCCCATTTGGGGGTCTTCCGGCAGTTGCGTACTTGCTGCGGCTCCAGAGGCAAGCAGGTTGCCACCCAGGAGTCCGGTTCCCCGGAAGTCGCCAGGCCTAGCCGGCCTGGCCACCTTGGGCCAGGGGAGAGCGGGGGCAAGTTCCATACATTCCGTCTGTCGCCCTCTGCCAGGTTCCCGTCGGTTCATCGCCACGGCCCCCAGTTCACCCCGGAGCCATGATCCGGGGTACCCCAGAACCATGGCAGGTACGCACGTGCCGGATGGACCCGAATCTGCGCGGCACTCGCAGGCGAGGTAGTCAGTTCCGGAGGCCAAGGGATGGGGGCCAGGGGAGAGCAAGTCTG
>JABGQJ010000433.1 GCA_018648945.1 Victivallales bacterium | reverse complement strand
CTCGCCCAGCGGGGCCTACTATGATCCCGCCGCCTACCTGCGCGCCACCGTGCGGCTCTTCGCCCACCTCCGCGAGGAGCTCGGCGAGGAAGTCGAGCTACTGCACGATGTCCACGAGCGCCTGTCCCCCATCCGCGCGGTCGGTCTCGCCAAGGAACTGGAGCCCTTCCACCTCTTCTTCCTGGAGGACCTGCTGCCACCCGAACAGATCGAGTGGTTCGGCCACGTGCGCCAGCAGTGCACCACCCCCCTGGCCATGGGCGAGCTATTCGTCAACGCCAAGGAATGGCAACCCCTCATCGAAGGACGCCTGATCGACTTCGTCCGTTGCCATATCAGCGCCATCGGCGGGCTCACCCCGGCGCGCAAGCTCGCCACCCTCTGCGAGGCCTTCGGCATCCGCACCGCCTGGCATGGTCCCGGCGATGTCTCGCCTGTCGGCCACGCCGCCAATGTCCACCTGGACGTGAGTTCCCGGAACTTTGGCGTCCAGGAATGGGCGGGCCTCTCCGAACTGGAGCAGGAGATGTTCCCCGGCTCTCCCGAGGTCCGCGACGGCTACGTCTATCCCAACGACAAGCCAGGGCTCGGCATCGACCTCAACGAGGAACTCGCCCGCAAGTACCCCTGCCCCGACGGCGTTCTCGATTGGACCCAAGCCCGCACCCCCGACGGCACCGGCAACTACCCGTAGGCCACTATCGCCCCCTTGCCGACCAATCTCCCCACAAATGTGGGACACCAAGAGAGACTGTCCCCAGTCTCCGTCCCCCCCTGAGCCGATTCGATGGTTCATACCGTGATCGCCCCCGGAAGACAGGTGACGCGTGGCTTCCGGAAACGGCAATGGGAGGCGAAGGCAGCCTCTCACCGTCCGCAACGCGACGCGACCGAAACGAGCTTCACGGGGAACTCGGAACAGGTTCCCTTCGGACCAGTGAGCACGGCGGGCGCACTACTCCCGGAAGCCCGCTTGACGGTAGCCGGAGGATGCGGTATCTAGACTCCCAGGGAAAGACCAACCCGGAAATGGCAGAGCTGCCTATCGCAGGCCACCCGGTTGCCTGCTTTTCGCTGAACCAACACATTTCCTTTTAGCTCTTCCTCCCGTCGCCGGGAAGTGATTTCCTGTTGTTTCCTATTGGTTAGTTTGGGGGCCGCATGACTCCATTACGTGAAGGCTCGGCTTTGGCTCGTTACGCGTTGGTTGTGCTCTGGACGGGGGTTGCGATGGCTGCAGACAAGACAGTACGGATGGAGTGCAAATGGCAACCGCATGTGGTGCAGCAACACCAGGATGACACCCATGTTTCCTCGCCTGCCCGCCAGCTGGATCTCACCAGTCCGCAGGCGTGGGGACACAGTTTCATCTATCTTCCCGACAAGAACAGGCTGGTTCTGCAGACTGGGAACCTGCAACTCTCCAGCGACGACCTGGGGACCACCTGGTCCAGAGCGAGCGCGCCGCCACGCCGCCATCTGACCTACCTCGGCAACGGCAAGGTGCTGGCGCGAGCATGGTCGATAGGGAAACGGCTGGTAAGTGATGACTACGGCAAGACGTGGCGTCCGTTCGCTCCCATCCCGCCGTCGCCGGGCCTCAAAGTTGTCTTCGCCATGGGGTCTGACCTGGTGGATACCGATCCCGCGACCGGCAACGTCGTGCGATTGGCCGAATCCATCACTAAGCGTATTCGCTTCAGCACTGACGGGGGGCTCACCTGGCCGACGAGCATCCAAGCGCCCTGGAGCGCCGAAACCACTCTCGTCCGCGCTGGCAACGGCGACATCGTCGCGGCCACTCGGACCTCCAATCGCACTGGCTATAGAAAGGTCACCGGGGCCGACATGCCAGACGCCGCAAAGGTCGCCTATGACAAGTGGCGAGTCGGAACAGGTTTCGATTTCTACTGCGGTCTAGGGGTTCACATCTCCAAAGACAACGGCAAGACATGGTCGGCCATCAACCAGCTCTACACGCACGGCCGCCACCACGCCAGCCCTGTCCGCATGCCCAATGGCGACTTGGTCATGACGTACGTTGTCCGCCTGGGGTACGGAGACGCCCCTGACGGCCTTCCGCAGTACGGAATCGAGGGCGTGGTCAGCCACGACCACGGTCAAAGCTGGGAACTCGACCGACGGTATGTGCTCGACAAGTGGCACGGTGAATGGGAGGGCGATCCCGGCGGCAAGGTGAAACTCATGGCCCCCAACGAAACGTATACTGTTGTTCTTCGCGACGGCAGCCTCATGACTTCGTTCGAGAGGGGAGTCCAGGGACCAGGCGTCGAGTATCACCGGACAGTGAAGCTCGTGCACTGGCGGTTGGACGAAGACACGGCGCGATGAGTGGGGTCTTGGCTTCCCAGCCGTCGGATTGGCGGCGTGGGCTGCGGGCTGAGCGGCGGCGCCTACGCCATGCCCGCCATCAGCTCGCGCAGGTATGCCACGTCTTGGGCCACGAGTCCGTTGGTGGCTTCGATATCGTGCTCGACCATGTGGAAGTGCGAGCGGTATTCGGCGTGCAGGCTCAGGGCGTCGCGGTATCCGGCGTTGCACAGCGCCTTGAGGGCGGCGGCGACATCGAGCAGACCATCGCGCAACGGTACCCAGATGGCCTTGTGCGCCAGCCGGCCGGTGGCGGGATTGACGTAGTACTCCTGACGCGGGTTCTTGATGTTCACGCTATGCAGGTAGGGCCCGAGCAATCCCGCCGCCATGCTGACCGGCTCCCCAGAGAGCGTGCAGTGGCCGGGATCGTACTGGACCCCGACCCACTGCGGATCGCAGTCCCGCAGCATGAGCAGGCACGAGCTCACGTTGACCGCGAGCGAGGGCCCGGAGTGGTTCTGGACCGCCCCCATCACCCCGTGCTTTTCGAGGAGCGCACCCATGGCCGCGAGCTTTCGTCGGGCG
The DNA here is from genome assembly GCA_018648945.1 of Victivallales bacterium. Next base: position 3,673 of record JABGQJ010000433.1, on the reverse strand, counting down.
ACGTCCATCTGCTCCCTCGGGTTTGCTTTGCCCAGAAGCTGACAGCCGATGCGGATCTTCCGAACCCCCACTTCGCGAATGGCCTCCAGGAGCCGTTCCGCCTCCGCATCAGCCTCGATCAGGTTTGTGACGAGCCGTCCGAGGCGCAGGCCATGGTCCTCGAAGATGCGTTTCACTTCGGCTAGCATCCTCGGCCCGTTCGCATGGGTCACGGGGGCGTTGGGACGGCATGGCAGGTCCGCACCGTCGAACCCAAGCTCCTTGAGGCTCTTGGCAAGCTCGGGCAGTGGCAGATTCTGGTTCCATTTGCTGAACGCGATGAGGTCGTACATCTCGTGTGTCCTTTCCTTCTGCATGGTCTTGGCCTTGCGGCCGGTCTGCGCGGGGGCTTTCGGTCGCCTCATGGCTTCGCTGGTGTCAGCTCGCTCAGGTAGGAGAAGGGAATCTCGACCGTGGCGCCTTCTTCGAACGCGTAGGTGAACTCCTGCCTGTCCGTATCAAATCCGGAGACGAGGGACACATCGCCCACGTTCAGCACGGTCTTCCCGTCCTGCACGGTCGTGCCCTCGATGCGGTAGTTGCCGTTGGCATCGGGGGAGGGCGTGATGTCCGTCCAGAGCGGGCGCAAGGCGTCGGCGGGCACGATCAGTTCGGTGTCCAGGGCGATCGTGCATGCGTCGGGCGCGCCCCGGTCGAAGTGCGTTACCTTGCCCTTCGCGCACGGCGTATACCTCCGTTCGAACGCTCTCCCGAGGCCGACATAGGAGGGCCGGACGGCCAGGACTCCGGATGGCGCGCCAGCGGGACCGAACCGGACCACCAGCAGCCTGCCCTGGAACCGAATCCCACCCTCCACCTGCACCATGGCATGGTCGCTCACGCACTGGACAATGACGTCCCGCCGCCCATCGGCCAGAGTCACCTCGACCGCGGCGTCCGCCGGTCCGCCATTCTCGATCCGGAGTGTGCGCAGGGCCGCGATCGGGCGTTTCGCCTGTAGATACGGCTCGATGACCGCCGTGTAGGCGAACTCCTCGTCGGCGGCCGTCCGCTTGCGGGCCAGCAGATAGTGTATGTCCTCGGGATTGCCGGGGATGTTCTGGGGCGGGCGGCTCTTGGCCAGCGCCACTTCGCAGAGCGGGCTCAGCAAGGTGAAGCGCAGCCGCACGTCATCCCCAAACGGGCTGGTCTTCTGAAAGTCCGCAAGCTGCCATTCCGCCGACACCGGGCCCGTCATGGCGGCGCGATTCACATCATGGAGGAACTGCTGGCCGCTGCCGACGCGCCAGCCTTCACCGTCTCGCCGAACAGCGAATGGCACGTCCTTGCCGGCGTACGAGCCGCCAGCCTGCGGCGTGAACTCCGCCCCTTCGAGCGCGACCGAACCAACCCCCGAGTGAAAGCTGTACACATGGTCCGAACCCCCGCCGACGCGGAAGAAATCGACCACGTAGAACGCCTCATCCGAGACGTTGACCAGGACGGGCAGGCGACTGTAGCGCTTCAGCCCGGGATAGACCCGGCGAGCGTCGATTTCGGTCAGCGTGGCGAGGGACGAGGAGACGAAGAGCTTCTGGTCCGCCAGCCGCATGTCCTCCGGCCCTGTGTCCCACTCGGTGGCCACGGTATTGTGGCTGATGGGGCGCTCCCAGAACCCCTGCCGCCAGGTGGTGTTGGATATGTTCGGGTAGCCGAGGCCCGGCATCAGATCGAGGCCGTAGGCGAAGAGATACAGATTCAGGGCCTCGTGGTGGTTGTGTCCGGTGTTGGAGCCGTAGTAGGCGATCAGGGAGCGCTCGTGGTCCGCGGCGCCACTGCGCATCACGGCAAAACCGCGCCCAGCCATGTTGCAGGAGGAACGGGTCGGCGATACGCCCTCGCCGCGAGCCGCTTCGAGCTGTGCCTTGACGCGCTCGTAGTCGACATGCGGGTTCAGCAGGTCGCCGGCCGCCACGCCGTCCCCGCCGTTCATGCGCCAGTACATCCGGGCGATGTCGGGATCGCCGAACGACGCGAACGCGGCAAGCAGGTTCGCCGTCTGTGCACCCTTCGGGATCATGGGCGTGCCGAATCGGCCACCGTCCCCCCAGGTGGGCATGAACTTGTCGACACAGACCAATTGGAAGGAGGTCTTGTAGAACCGTGGCAGGCGCTGCCGCATGAGCGCCATGGTGAGCCGAATGTTCTCGTCCGTTGCGTTTCCGGCGAAGCGCCGCAGACTCGAATACGCCTCGGTCAGGAACAGGGGCATGATGGCCGAGTAGCCGAAACCGCCCTCCCACGAGAAGCCGTCGCCCGTCAGCTCGGCCGTGCGACGACCGAGCCCCCCTCCCAGCCTCGTCTTGCGCCAATTCGACCGCGGGCTGGGGATGGCCTCGCCCTCGGCGTTGCAGAAGAGCCAGGCCACCAGTTCCTTCCGGAGGGCCTCGTCGCGCGTTGCCAGCGCCATCATGGCTGCAACGTTCTTGTTGAAACCAGTGTTTCCCCAGATGATCGATCGCTTCTGCTTTTCGAACGTTTCCCGGAGAATCCTGGTCTCGATCTTCGCGACCAACGCCCCGTCGTCCGCGATGAAGTCACCCACGAGCGCGTAGGCCCGGACCAGGTCGAAGGCGACCCGCGTCGACCAGGTGCTGTCAACGGCCGTCCCGTAGATGCCGCGGTATTGGTGGTAGCCCCCCTTGCTTGCCCAGTGCTCGAAGTCCAGATCGGGGTAGACATCGGCGAGCCGTTCGAGGAGAACGGCGGCTTTCCGGGCGTAGGCGGAATCGCCCGTGACCGCGTAGCCATACCCCAGGCCCACGGCGGCGGAAGTCACGCTGTTGGCACTGCGGGGGTACTTGGCATTTGCCCCCCAGTTGGCGTGGTGGTTGTAGTTGGCGATGAACTTGAAGCTGCCCTTCTCCTTGTCGTTGTACCCCGTGCCCGGGTCCACCCCGAACTGGTGGAGCGGGTCCTCGGGGTCCGGGTGCTCGGTGTTGAAGAGCAGCGAGGCATCGGCCCGGTCCGGCTGGAACATGTCGTTCTCGTCGAGCCCCGAGACGTAGTAGGCGAGGAAGTCGTTCTTGGGAAACCGTTCGTCACAGTTGGGGCACTGCACCTTCCACGGGTGCGTCTTCGGTTCCATGCGCCATGGGTAGTACCCGTGCTTGAACACTTCCCTGCCACACTGGGGGCAGCCCGCTTTCCGGTGCAGGTACAGCGCCCGGGGCACCATCTGGCTGGGAACGGAAGTCCTCAGGTCAGAGTCCGACATCGTCTTCCACCGCCTGCAGCGGTCGAGGATGTTCTTCCTCTGCTTCCTGGCCCATTCGTACTTCCCGCACAACTCCCGCAGCCGAACTCGGTACGCTTCGTTGAAGGGGTTCATGCCGTTCTCCGGGCCAGCCGGCGCCTCAGGTGCTCCCAGCGCGTGCCCGCCAAGAACGACCGCGCCGCAGAACACCGCCAGAATGTTGCCGAGTTTCGTTACCATTCAATGCAATCCTCAGTCTGGAATGCCGGCTAAGATAGGCGCGCAAGGGCCGCAATTCCCGGTCTGCCGACGGCAAAACGGGAGTGTTGTTGTGGCGTGCGGACCGAGATCTGGGGACAGGTTCATTTGGGCTCGTCCCCAAGCTCATGGCTTGGGAAGCGGCGGACCGGAGGACTCTCGCCCTCCGGGGGGGGCATG
>JABGQJ010000432.1 GCA_018648945.1 Victivallales bacterium | reverse complement strand
GCCTGCTTCGTGCAGTCGATCCACGGTCGCCTTGAGTCCGGCCAGGCCGTGCGGGTAGTTCCGTTCGTTCAGCTCGTAGTGCCCCACCTTCGTACACCAGGCGCCGGAGTTCAGCATCACCTGCTTGACCCCGGCCTGCGTGCAGTCGGCGATCATGCGGTCCACGTCCTTTTCGCCGAAGCCGATGAAGTAGTAGGAACCGCGCACCACATCGGTCTCCTTCACCGGCACCCCACCCGGGGTCTCGTTGGTCAGCATGCCAAAGGCGTGGGCTGCGCGGCGGGCAATGGCCGGGAATTCGCCTGGGGGACAGACGATCAGGGCGGCGGAAGCCCCCTCCAGTTTCGGGCCTGGCGTATCCTGAGTAGCTGCCCCCAAGTACCGGTTCTTGCGCCCCAATACACGACAGTCCACCTGCTGACTCGCGGCCAGCACGCAAACGGCTGTCTGATCGTCGTAGACGATGTTTAGTTTGCGTCCCACCGTGCCATTGATGCCAAAAGGAATCCGCACCAGATCCACGCGGGTCGGACGCGTTCCCCGGACGGCGCGCAAGGTGAAGCGGAGCCAATCCGGCGCGGGCCCAACCTGCAGGAGCAGGCTGGTATCACAGTCCCGGAAGGTAAGGACCAGCCCGTCCGGCGTGGTGGTGGCGGACCGGGCTTCACGTCGTTTGCCGTCGACCACGACCGAGGCCAGCCGCTGCCGCCAACCGGTAGCTAGGCACTCCCGCTGGCTGGGCAACTGCTTCAGCGAGGAAACGACGCCATCCGCTGCCAGCAACAGCCGGAAGCGGGACGTCTCGTAGACGGTCTCCGCGCGCAGCGGCGCACTCGCCAGGCAGATGGAAACAGCGGCGGCCAGCCAGACGTTTCGTGGTCCAGGAAGCATCCTGAGGAATCCTCCAAGAGATGGGGGGGGACTGCGTGACCTTGCCCACGACATGATTTGCCTTGGGCGCAACCACACTTTACCTTCTCTTCGGGCAAGTTTGCAACGCCGACAACCGATACAGGGAGTCACGCCATGACAACCCGCCATCCCCAACGCCGCTTCACCCTCATCGAACTGCTCGTGGTCATCGCCATCATCGCCATCCTGGCAAGCATGCTGCTGCCCGCGCTGAGCCAGGCGCGAGCGAAGGCTCGGTCGATCTCCTGCCTCTCCAACCTGAAGCAGCTTGGTCTCGCCGCCACCATGTATGCGGGCGATAGCGACGGCACCCTCCCCATGGCTCGCATGGGTTCGATCGGTGGCGAGGAGAACACCTGGAAGCGGCTGATCTACAGCTACGTAGTCAGCTGGCCCACCTACGAGTGCCCCAGCAAGCCCGGCAGCTGGACCTCTGCTTGCGGGCGTAGCAACTGGACCAGCCAGGGCGGCGTGAAGGCGCTCTCCGGCCTCGCCTACAACTACCACATCGGCGGGCAGTCCGACGGCAGGGCCCTACAGCCCTCCGACCTGCTTCTGGTGGGTGACATCAACACCTGCCACCAATTCGTCAACCAGCTCAACTGGTTCCCTGGCTGGTTCACTGACCGCCACAACGGCGGCGGCAATTACGTCCTTGCCGATGGTCACGCCGAGTGGCGGAACAAGGGCAAAGCCAGCAACTCCTCTGCCTGGTTCTACACCGACCACATCGACCGGGGTTGGCTGTAGAGCGGTGCGAAGGGAAGCCCGCCAATCTGGGCTAGACCGGCGGGGGCGTCCCCGGCGCTCTGGGGTGTTTCGAGGAATCCATAGCTGATAGCCCCCAAAGGATGCCAATGCCCGTGAACGCCCTGTTTGGCATTCACTTGGGCCAGAGAGGACACAAGACCATGGGAACGGATCTGCTGTTACGTCTACAGAATTCGGCGGCGGCTTGGGGAATTGGCGTTTCTCCCGCGCTGGCCTCGGCAGTTACGGCGGCATCCTGGGTTCGCGCCTGCGCGGCACTGGTCTGGGTCTGTTTCCTCTGCCCCCTGGACCGGGGCCGCCCGCGTTGGGCCCTGTTGCGCGGCATTCTGATCCCCTGCCTTTGCCTGTGGGCCTTCGGCATCTTCTCAGTCCCGGCCCTGTGCGTTGCTGGCCTGGGATTCCTGGTGCTTGAGACGGAGCTGGCGAAGGCTCCCACATCTGACCTGCGCCTGTTGGGCTGGACATGGGCAGCCCGGTTCGTGGGAGTGCTTCTCATGGGCTACCTGGCCATGTGGGTTCCGTCGGGGAGATTGACGAACAACCTGTGGCAACACGCGCTCATCGGTGGCCTTCTCGTCCGCGGTGCTGGGTTCCTGGTGGCCGTGTGGCTGGGGGGCCAAGTGGTGGACCGGCTGGTGGACAGGAGCGTCGCTTCCTGGCGAGAGAAGGGCGTCCTGGCCGGAGACGAGGCCCTGCCCGCAGACAGCGCCATGATCGGCCTCCTGGAGCGCGTTCTCGTCTTCCTCTTTGTCCTGGGCGGTAGACCGGAAGGGCTCGGCTACGTGTTGATCGCCAAGTGCATTCTTCACTTCAATGAACTGCGGGCCGATGGCAGACGATACCGGATGGAGTATATCATGATCCGCACCTTCGCTAGCTTCGCCTGGGCCATTGCCGCCTCCCAACTCACCATCTGGGCGCTCGTCAAGCTCCTTGGGGTACCATCGTGAAGTCACTCGCCACCGCCTGCCTCTGCTTCCTGACTTTGCCGATCGTTGCCGCTCCTCCCGATCTTATGACCTGTGATCGGGCGCTCTCCTTCGCCGGGGAGGGGACGCCGGCGGGACGCTGTGCGGTGCGAGTCGTTGCCGCCCCCGACGCGCCGAAGGGCACCCACGCCCTGGAAGTGCACTTCCGGCTGGAGAAGTACCAGCCTGGGCAATGGCTTGATGCCATCAGCCACCCCGCGCCGCCCCTGGATCTCTCCGGTGCCCGCACCCAACGCCTGTGGATTCGGGCCTCGCAGGCGACGGATTGGCTGACCATCAAGATCTGTGACCCCGACAACCCCGGCACCAACCGCGCCGCCATGGAGGACCGTCTCGCCTACCAAGGCAAGCCGCTGCCGGCCAAGCGTTGGGTACCCGTCGATCTCGAGCTTCCCGCCGATCCCCGACGGCGCGACAACATCAACTACTTGGGGTTCTACGTCGCCGCCTTCAACAAGAGTGCGCCGCTGAACCAGGACCTCGTCTTCCACATCGGCAGGTTCGCCTTTGAGTTGCCCCCCCGTCCCGCGTGGCCCCCCAAGGCCAGCGCCGCGAATGTCCGCACCACCCCCATTCTCCAGCCGCCATTCAAGGACGACGGCACCTGGCTTCTGGTCAGGGACCAGAACAACCAGACTGACCACCCCGCGCAAATCGTGGACGGAGCGGTCGTCTTCGACGCTGACACCAACGGCTGGAACGAATTCCTCTGGAGCAAGCCGGACAAGCTGCCCATCAAGCCCCTCACCACCTACCGTCTGCAATTCGACTACGAGATCCTGCGCGGTGCCGACGGCGCGCCCGGCGCCACCTTCTACAGCCTGGTCCGCGCCGCAGGCACGATCAAGGAGGACGTGGGCTGGGCCCGCTGGAGCCCACCGACGGGGGCCAAGGGCACCCGCATCCTCACCTTCACCACCCACGACATGCCCGGCTATCATCTGAACTTCGGGATTCGTCACCAAGGCAAGATCCGGCTCGCCAATCTCAGCCTCAGCGAAGTCCCTGCCGGCAAAGGGGGTGCGAAATGAACCGCCCGACTCTCCTGGCCCTCTTCTCCTCCCTGATCCTCGCCGCCCAACCCAAGCCGGTGGAGACCGCTGTCTACCGCACCGGCGCCTGGTTCGCCCCCAACAGCCCGGAACAGCGCGAGATGTACCTGAAGGGGGGCTTCACCATGGTTCCCTACACGCCCCAGTGCCGCGACTGGGCGGCCGCGCAGGATATGGTCTTCATCGGGGCCGTGGCCTCCTGGGGCATGCCCAAGGACGTTGCCCAGCCCTTCGAGTCCAGCGACGGCGCGCAATCCATGTCCGTGGGGCTGTTCACCCACATCAACTTCAACGCCCCCACCGTCGCCAAGTGGTGGGATACGCGCGTGCCCGAGTTGGTCCGCAAGATGCCCCATGCCGAACGCATCGCGTACTGGAAGGTCCACAACGAATTTGGCTACCACACGGGCAAGGTCTACGACTACAGCCCCGGTTCCATTGCCAAGTACCGCCGCTGGCTGACGAACCGCTACGCCAACGTGGCCGAACTCAACGCCAAGTGGCGCACCACGCACGCGTCCTTCGCCACCATCGAGCCGCCGCATACTCGCGACGAGATGAAGACCCGGATGGCCAACTGGCTGGAATGGCGGCGCTTCACGTGCTGGAAATTCGCCGACTACTTCAAGACCACCGGCGATCTCATCCGCACGGTCCAGCCCAACGCCAAGGTAGCCGACAACTTCTACACCACCTCGCCCATGCAAGGCTGGGACAACTTCGAACTGGCCCGGCAAGTGGACTACCTGGCCTATGACATCTACGACATCAGTCGGTGGCAGGGATTGCTCGACAAGCTCGATCACTGCCGGACCGGGGCCTCCGCCTACGGCATTCCCTTCATCATCATGGAGTACCACGCGGGGCCGAACCACTTCGTCACCGAAGTCAGCCGTCGCGACCTGCTGATCGAGGCCAATGTCGCGCTTGCCCGGGAGTGCCGCGCCATCCAGTGGTTCCGCTGGATTCCCGGCGGTGACGGTCGCGAGCAGGGCATCCATGGCATGATGGACTCCAAGGGACAGCCCACGGAACGCTTCACCGCCGGGGCCGAGACCAGCGCCTTCACGCAGCGGCTTGCGCCCCTGCTGCTGAAGTCCCGCACCATCGCGCCTGTGGCGGTGCTTGTCAGTAGTGATCCCAGCTACCTGGCCTATGCGAGCCGGACGAGTGTCTGGGGTGCCAGGCGACGCTGGGACTACCTGAACCGCATGCTGAATGCCGCCCGCATCCAGTTCGACGAGATCGACCCGGTCTGGCTAGCAGACAAGAATCCCAACGGCTACCAGGCGATCATCGTCGGCAGCCTGCCCGTCCTCGGGGACAAAGCCCTGGCCAAACTGCGCGCCTTCGCCAACCAAGGCGGCACGGTGATCCTCCATCCCGACACCGCCACCCTCGATGCCTATGGGCACGCACGTGGCGATTCACCGTATCTCGCGCAGTCTACCAAAGGCGAGTTCTGGACCACGCGGAAGCGCCGCGACGGACGCGGCCCCATCGTGGTGGAAGCCGTAGGCAAGGGCCGCTTTGTCCACTGCGCCTGGGAACTGCCCACCGCCTCCGAGCCCGGCGATGCGGGCGTGGCCGACTACGCCAAGCTCCTCGCCGAGCACGCCAATGTCCGCAGCTTCCTGCGTGATGGTGCCCCCACACCCGATCCCATCGTGGACCTGCGCCTGCTCCAAGCTGGGCCCTGTCGCCTGCTCTTCGCGACCGATACGGACAAGCAAGGAACGACGCAGGACGTGTCGCTCGCCTTGCGCGACCTGAAGAACAGCGCCCGTGTCTTCGCCCTCAGCCCCCGGACCACCAAGGTGACCCGGCTGGCAGCGGACGACGGCGCCTTCACACTGCACGACGTGGCCCCCGGCGCCATGGCCCTGATCGTGGACAAGCCCTGGCAGCCCCTCGTCGGCTTGGACGCGCCGAAGACGCTGCATCCCGGCGACCAGTTCATCGCCACGGTCACGATCGACAACCTGGATGCGGCTCCGGTCGCGGGCGAAGCCAAGCTGACCGTGCCCGCCGGTTGGCAGTCAGTCAGCCGCAATCCCCGCTTCGCCAAGCTCACGCCCGGCATGAGAGCAACCCTATCCTTCTCCGTGAAGGTCCCTGCCGATGCGACCATCGACCACTTCGCCGTCGACAATCCGATGGTCGCCTCCGTCACCTTCAGCGAGGGTCGCTCCGGCACGCTGTCGGTTCGTCATCTGCCGTTCGTACTCCCCGCTCTCGATGTGCGCTTGAGCTACGATGGCCGGGATCTGAATCCCTGGCAGGAGATGCAGCCTTCCGTGCTGCGTTGGGGTTGGGACCGGGAAGTGATCACGCCTCCTGCCCCACCCGTTTCCTGCCGGGCCCAAGCCCCCGTGACCATGCGCGTCCGCTGCGCCCCGAGTCTCAAAGGCAAGACGCTGAAACTGACCGTGACCGGGCCCGGCACGCCACGTGTGCAGCCTGCGTCGCTGATGCTGGGTGATCTTGACAGCACCAGCGAGCTGTCCCTCGTGCTCCCCGAACCGGGCGACTACGAACTCACAGCGTCCTGTGGTGGGAAGAGCTTCTCGATTCCTCTGATCGCCGGGGTCCATACCGACACGGTTGCCGCAGCCTGCAAAGCCGGGAAGCCGGTCCTGCCCGAGGGATGGAAGCCGGTGGCGAAGCTGGGCGTGGGCACACGTGATGCTGCCGCTGTCGGCGATGTGGTCTCGTTCGCCGTGGATCTGGAGACCAAGACCAGTAACCTGGCCGTCTTTGACGCAACTGGAAGTCAAGTCGCAGCAGGCATCGGCGCCGCCAGCGTCACGCTTGCGGCTTACGTGCCCAAGGACAGCGTGGGTATCTACACCGTGGCCCGTGGCCCCAAGCCACCGGCC
>JABGQJ010000431.1 GCA_018648945.1 Victivallales bacterium | reverse complement strand
CGCCATCGCTCCAATAGCGCACGCGGCGGCAGACGGTGACGGCAAAGCGGTCCCGGCTGGTCCGGGCGGCTTCCTCCTCCGCGAAGATCGTCTCGCTGTCCTCCCCGCGCTCCCCTGGGGCGATGCGGGCCATGTTGGCCGCCAGTTCGGCAACCACCCGGCGGTTCGACCAGCGCTTGGCGCATTCGCCCAGATACTGCCGCAGGTGGCGAACCAAGTTGCTGGCAAAGGGATGCGTGCCGCTGCCAACCATCCGCCCCCAGGTACTGAATCGGTAATCGCCGGGAGAATCGGCCAGACCGGCACGGACCGGATTCATCTCCACATAGGTCAGGCAGTCCCAGAGTGCCGTGTCCTTATCCAGGATCGTGTTCTTGAAGCGGTCTGCCCAGAGCCCGCCCCGCCGACCCTTCGGGCGCGTGCGGTTGAACCAGCAGGTGAACCGCTGCTGCAAGTCCTTGATGAACCTGGAGATATCGCGCATCCTCCCGGCCAGCTTGGCAACGACCGCGTCGTCGTCCCAGTTAGGCTCCACCGGCTGTTTGCCGTGGAAGGCGCGCCAGTTGGCCATCACCCGCTCCCGTCCTGGCGCTTCCGCCGGGGCCGAGCAGACGATGTGGCAATGGTATGTGCAGCCTTCGATTATGTGAACCCGGTGCGTCTACTCGGCCTGCCCCGCCTTGCCTTGGGGCTGTCACTCATGTGCTTGCTGCACATAACGGAGCCGTCCCGGTCAGGTTTTCGAGCCAGGCAAGGATGCCGGGTTGGAGCCAGGCGGGAGTTCGCCTCCGGTTGGTCGCTGGCGGCGGTGAGCAGCGTTGGAGTATCTTCCGTTTCATTTCCAGATCGATCTCGACGTAGATGTGCGTGGTGTTGAGATCGGCGTGGCCGAGCCAGAGCCTGACGCTGTTGATGTCACTCCCGGAGTGGATGAGGTGCATGGCGGTTGAGTGGCCCATGGTGTGGGCAGTGACTTGCTTGGCGGTGATCGACGGGCAGGCCTCGGCAGCCTTGGCGGCGTACTTGCGGACGATGTGGCGGATGCCGAAGCGAGTGATCGGCTCGCCGTTGGCGTTGAGGAACAGATGGGGGTCGTTTCGGTGCTTGGGCCATCGTTGCGCGATGTGCCGTTCGAGGGCTTGGACGGTCTCCGGCCAGAGTGGACATGCCCGTTCCTTGCGACCCTTGCCATGCAGCCTGACGTGGCCGGGGCGGTCGAGCCGGAGATCCCCGATCTCCAGATCCGCCACCTCCTGAGCGCGGGCACCGGTGTTGTACATGAACAGCAGGAGGGCCTCGTCGCGCCCGGCGAGGCGGTGACCGGGGACGACAGCGGCGAGCAACGCGGCCATCTCGGCCTCGTCGAGGTAGTCCAGGGAACGAACGGCGGCCCGTTTGCGGGGGATGGTGCGGACCCGGCGGCACTGCTCTAGGAGCAGCGGCTCCTGTCCGGCGAGGAAGCGGAAGAAGGCGCGGATGGCGGCAAGGCGAGCGTTGCGGGTGGCGACCGAACACGCGCGCGCGGTCTCGATATGGTCGAGGAACGCGAGGATGGTGTGCTCGTCGAGCCCCTCGACTGTCAGTTCCTCGGGAGGTACGCGCGAACGGTCGGCTGCAAAGGCGAGAAGCAGCTTCATGGCGTCGCGATAGGCGGCGACCGTGTTGCTCGACAGGCCTCGTTCGGCGGTGAGGTGTTCGCGGAAGAACGGGCGCACGTACTGCGCGACCGGATGCTGCGAGTGTGGGGTGTCCATGTTCAGGCCCTCCCGTGTATATTCTTGGCGAAATGGTCGTGGAAGCGTTCGCCGACCGGGCCGAGCAGCGCGGCGGCTCCGTTCAGGTAGACTTGAGTGGAGGTGATCCCGACATGCCCCATGTAGGTGGCGAGGGATGGCAGCAGCGCGTTGACATCCAGGTCCTGTGCGTACCACAGAAGCACGCGTCGCACGGCGAACGTGTGCCGGAAGTCGTGGATGCGCGGACCGTTCGTTGCTGTCTTGGGGATGCGGGCGGCAGCAAGCACGTCATGGAACGCCACGTAGACCGAGGAGTGTCTCAGTCGATCACCCCGCACGTTTACGAACAGCGCGCTCCGGTCGGTGGGCGGGAACATCCCGCAACGCAGATTGATGTAGTTCCGGAGAACGTCCCCCGTGGACTCCGAGAGCGGCACCCAGCGCGCCTTGCGGAACTTGCCGTTGCGGATGTGCAGGCGCATCGAGTCGGCGCAAGCGTCCCGCAGATCGAGCGCCATCGCCTCGCCGATTCGCAGGCCGCTGCTCCAGAGCAGTCCGAAGAGCGTGTGGAAGGTCTGCGGGCGGATAGAGCCGGGGGGACCCAGCCCGAGCGCCCCCTTCAGGATCGCCCGGATCTCGGCGTCGCTGTAGATGTGGGGGACATGGGCGTCCGCAGAGCAGATGCCTCGTTCGGGCTCCGGGACGCAGCACTGGGATGCAGCCATGGCCAGTTCCAGGCAGAACTGTCGCAGGACGCACAACAGGTTGGCGCGGGATCGGGGGGCGAGTCCGACGGCGGTGGCCAGATAGCGTTGAACCACGCCAGCGTCGGGACAAGCCCCAACAAAGCCTTCGCCGGCCAGAAAGCGGTCGAAGCGGGCCAGCAAAAGAGCTTGGGAGCGGTAGTCGGTCCCGGACAGCTGGCGGAGCGCGAAGAAGTTGCCCATGGCGTCTGCCAGGCAACTGGTGAAGGTCACCTGCTTCATGGCACCACCTCCTTGCCAGGCCAATCGAGGGGGACTCTGCGAAGCCCCGCGAAGTCCACTTTGGCATAGATGAAGGTTGTGGACAGCGAACGGTGCCCGATCATATCGGCGACAGCCTTGATCGAGCCACCGCCATTGATCACCCGGGAGACGAAACAGTGACGGAAGGCATGCGTGCCGCAGGATGGCGCCGAGACTACGGCCGCGCGCATGCGCCGCTCGACGACCGCCGACAGGGCGGTCGTGTGCGCAAGGGGGCCGATCGGGGCTCGCGAAGTGAGGAAGACCTCCGCATGGCATGTGTCCTGCCGACCGGCACGGAGATAGTCCAGCAGTGCTTCGCCCACATGACCGAGGAGAGGCTGCTCGACCGGTTTGCCATGCTTCGCGGCAGCGAAGCGGATTCGCTGGCCCCGCCAGTCGATGTCGTCGAGGCGAAGGGCTCGAACCTGCCCGCCTCGCACGCCATAGCTGTACAGCAACTGAATCATGGCGTAGTCGCGTTTCCCAACTGCGGTCGAGCGTTCGATCGACGCCAGCAGACGACGCGCTTCCGCGTCCCCGATCCCACGGGGAAGACCGGACAGCCGGTAGGTACGCAGCGTCGGCACGGCGGGAGCAAGATCCCGCACCATCCAGCGCTGGAGGAAGCAGAACCTCAGGAATGTCCGCAGCGTCGACTGCATCGAGCAGCGGCTTGCCCGCCCCCGGTTCCGACAATACTCCAGAAAGAACCCTCGGATCTCACCGCCGGTCAGCGCCCCAAGCCGTTCCCGCGCCGCGTCGCTCCCCAGCCAACCGAGGGACTTCGCCAGACACTGGCGGCGCAGCCTGAGGGTTCCCGCCGCACAGCCCTGGCAGTCCCTCAACCACCGGATGAAGTGTTCCGGGACCGGGGCACCCACATCTCTCCCGCAGGGCAGGAACCCTGGCCGCCCGGTCGCCACAAGAAACTGCGAGAAGCGCGCGGTCGCTCGACGCATACCTGCATGCACCGAGCCTGTCCCGCAACAGCAGCGCAGCCCCGGACGATGGCGCGACAGGAACAGCTCGATGACCGATGCGTCCAGTCCCGTCGAGTCAGCCACTCCCACTCCGGCCAGATAGCGGTTCAGGTGGCCAATGCGGCCAACGTGCCAGCGCACGCTCTCCCTCCGGAACCCCTGCGCCGACAGCCAGTCGCAGAACCGGTCCAGCAGCGCACCAAGGGGCGGCTCGCGGTACCTTGCCACGCAGCCGTCGACAGTGAAGAAGTCGGTCAAGTCCATGACGCACCTCGTGATGTTGTGCCCCGAAGGGCGGTGAGGAGACAGTCATGGAAACAGATTATGTTGAGTCAACCAGAATCGCCACAGCGCCGGGCGAGGCGGCTGGAGGACCGCGGCATGCATGGCGAGCAGAGCCCGTCACATAACGGAACGCTGCACATACCATTACTTATGTGGTGCGCCACATAAATAGTGGTTGCCCATCACCACCACCGACAGCAGGTCCAGCGAGTAGAAACGCGAGAGATCCACCGCCAGGCGAAAGAGGGTCTCCTTCTCCACATCGCCCAGCGGATAGTGCCCTGGCTCCCCCGCCACCCGGTTCATCAGGTGGTAGTAGCAGTCCTCGCGGTCGTAGCGGATTCGCCTGCAACGCATCGGAACGCCTCCCGGACTCAGGTGAAGGTGATGACCACCAACGCAGCCACCGTCCTCACGAATCAGCCCAAGTCAACCAAGAATCACCTGTCCCCAGGCTCTCGCTGAACCGATCGCACTCGCTCTTGGCAGGCACACCCAAGAAGGCACCACGGGTGTAGTTCACCGGACGCTTACGTTTCAAGATGCCAAATCCACTGATCGGGCCGGTCCACTCGCCGCGCGCAGTTCAGGGAGCAGCGGGAACTTGTTGCGCCCGAAAACCACCAGAACGCTTGAAAATCAGAAGATGCACTGTCCCCAGGCTTCGCACCAAGCTTTACCCCACAGGATCATTCCGCAGGGAGAACCCGCAGAGAGGCCACGACATCCTCCTCGATCTTGCGCCGGGAGGCGGACCACTCCTCGTAATTGCCGTCGTAGCGATGCTGGTAAGCGAACGACAGCCGGACGTGGTACCCACCAACAATGGCTTCATGGTGCGATCCAACCAGGTGTTCTTTGTCTTCGCCGGAGTAGTATCGAAAGACTACCCACTTCCGGTTGAGACGGGAGACCACCTCGTATGTTGCTCTATCCCTGATCGCCCCACTCATATGCATTTTGCCGAAACGGATAGGGTCCTTCGCCAGTGGACCAGACGGATCGGACGGAAGCACGACCATCTCTATCTCAAACCCAGGGAAAACGCCGTCCCCAAACTCTACGTCAAATCCCTGCGAGTACGCGACAAGAGGGGGGGTGGCCCCATCAGCAGGAATCCTCCGTATGAGGTATGGGGGGTGCCGCAAGGAGCCCGGACTCTTGAACACCATCGTCTCGTAGCCGCACTTGATCGCATATTCCAGCCATGCGGCGCGGTCCTCGACGGGTGCTGACGATGGTCTCTGTCTGCCAAGGGCAACAGACCTGGCATACCCCGGCAGAAGGCCGCAACCAGCTGATGCCGCACACAGGGACAGAAGAATCAATTGAGTTGCAGGTCTCATTATTCGCCCTCACCATTGGTCAGCTGATCCAGAGTGCGAAGACCGTCAAAGTCAGGCTGACTGGATCCATAGAATAGCAGATTGCGGATTTCTTTCCAAGTTGATGGATCGCGTCGGACCGGCGGGACGTAAGTATGGTCCGATCCCGTCTTCTTAGGAGCCGGCTTCTCCCCTAGGTTAACATCGGTTGCCGATGCTCTGCCTAGGCGTTTCGCTCTACAAATCGACCGTATAAGACGATAGAGATTGGGGGTGTTGAACCCTATCCCGATCCCTACGAAGTCATCCGGATCATTTAGCATGCCTGCCCACTTCCCACCAAGCATTCGGGTTGCAGGCCAAGCGACCGCCCAGTTAGATGCGCTCCCGTGGAACTCGGAGCTCATGTTTGTCCATTTCCCAGCTAGACCTCGCGCGAAAAGCCCTCTGGTGCTGTGTGTTGGCCGGGATTCGGGGTCGTCTGCCGGGCTGCGCAGCAGTTAGGCACGCCCGGGGGGTGGGAAGTCGGCACTGGAGTGGCGTATGCCCCATCGGGGCCGCTTTTCGGGCGTTGGGTCGCGACCGTCGGTGGGGGCGACGACTGCGTTGTTTCCAGTATCGGTTGCGGTCAGGCCGCTTTGGCATCCGGTTCGGCAGTTGCCTTCCCATTGCGCCGCAGCATGATGATGCGGCAGAAGTTGTAGACAACCGTCTTGCCGGTGAGCTCGGCGCGGACCGCGTCGATTCCCCGTCGCCGCAACTGGCCGAACTCGTGACCGTGCTTGAGGCAGAACATGAGCGACTCGACAGCGGAGCGGTTTCGCCGTGCATCTCGCATGGTCTCGCCGTCGTAGAGTTCCTCTCCGAGCAGCCTCTTGCCCTTGGCACCGCTGAAGCTGACATCCCGGATGCCGAGATCCTCCAGCCTGGCGAGGTTGTCGGCGGAGGCGTAGCCGTCGTCGAAGCTGGCGAGGGCGGGCACCACGCCGGTGTTCACTGCCGCCGCGTTGGTCAGCGGCAGGCACATGGCCGAGTCGGTGGCGTTGCCCTCGGGCACGAGCATGGCGGTGACCAGACCGTTGCGGCTGCGGGCGAGTTGGGGCTTGTAGCCGACGGTCGGCACGCGGTCGCCCTTGGCGATCCAGGTGGCGCTGCGGTCGGCGGTGGAGAGCACGCGATGCGTGCCCTTCAGGCGCTTGCCCGCGAGCACGCGCTCCTCGCACCGGACATGGATGTGGCAGGCGTCTGTCAGGTCGGAGACCAGCCGGTTCCACAGCCGGTCCAGACGGGCCCGGCGGAT
>JABGQJ010000430.1 GCA_018648945.1 Victivallales bacterium | reverse complement strand
GTTCACGACCTTCACGAGCACGTCGTTCCAGCCCCGGAACAGGTTCACGAAGACGAGGTCCTCGCCGAGCACGGAGGCCCGACCGGCGCCAGCCCACTTCTCGTGCACGAGCTTACCGTTGACCCAGATCTTGCCAGCATCGTCGCTGCCGAACGCGATGGCCGTACGCTCGGGCGCGCTGCTGTAGATATCCCGGTGCACACGGGTGTAGAAGTAACAGGTCCAGGCCGGACTCTTGCCCAGACGGCTCTTGTCCATCAGGTCGTCGATCCTGATGCAACGGTACTTGACGTAGGTGCCGCGCTGGTCCACCTCTTCGGGCTCGACAAACGTCTTCCACGCATAGCGCTCGCCCCGGATGAAGACCGGCGCCTTGAGATCGATCTGCTTCTGCCCTTCCGGGGGGAAGGCCTTGTCGAAGAGCACACGCGCGCCCTCCGCGTCGCGCGCGGTTTCGTTCAGTCCGATGGCTTCCGCGCCGGGAATGGCCCCAAGGATGGCCCAGCGCCGCCCAGGTTCATCCTCCGAACGGCCTTCGAGTTGCGCGGCGCTGTACGGACCCTCGCGCCGCCGCTCCACCACGCCACGGCGTGTCTGGTCCTTCAGGAGCGTCACCCCGAGGACAACGGCAGCGATTTTGTCACTGAGCGCCTTAATCTCGACCCGCTCGATCACGGCGTCCGGCGAAGGGTTGTCCCAGGTCATCAGGTAGGTAGAGACCCCTGCCTCGGCGGAACGCGTGGCTTGGACGGCCGCGTTCACCGTGCCGGGATCGTCGCCGATGTACTCGTAGACGTTGCGCGCGTAGATCGCGTTGACCTCCTCGACCCACTTGCGATCGCCTTCCTTGAGCGTCAGCAGGTAGCGGAAGACGTTCTTGCCCATGTCGTAGTCCACGTAGCCGAATGCCGTCGCATGCAGGAAGGCCACGCGGTCGGCCCGAGCGCCCACCTTGATCACGGCGGACGCCGGCAGCTTGTTCACGCCCCCGCCTTGGAGGGCCACCACCGAGCCCCGAGGCTCGGGGAATCGGAAAGGGATGTCCTTGACGGTTGCCGTGGGAGCTCCCAGCAGCGCGACCCGGCCCTTGACGCCGGCAAACGTCGGCCGGGCCAGCGGGGCGGTTCCTCTGAGGGCGAGCGGCGCGGTCTCCCACTTCGCCGCATGGTCAACGGTGCCGAACCCGGCGCCGAGATTCGCAAGCAACGTGGAGAGCACCAACGCACTCTTCTGCTCCGCGGGCAGGGCCTCGGCCCAGCGGAACTGACTTAGCAGCACCTCTCCTTTGCCCCTTCGCGCACGCACCAGTACGGCTGGCTTCAGCAGCACGTCGACGCCCTCGGCGCCGGCGGGCACCACGATGTCGTGGTCGGCCGGCATGGCAGTGACGCGGAACTTCGGCCCGCCGCGCTGGTAGTTGCCGCGCTTCCAGAGCAGTTCGTAGTTGCTGATGCCGTCCAGGAGCGGGTCGGCGCTGGCCCTGAGGGTCGCGGCACCGGTGATCGAAGAGTCGTCCGCCGGCTGCAGTGTCAGTCCCGATGGCAGTAGGGGCGCGTAGCGGTCCAGGACCTCGGGCGTGAGGCGCAGGAGCACCAAACGGCCGCCGGACTCAACGAACCGGAGCAGGGCTGCGGCATCCGCACCGGCCACGCGAGCGTCCACGACCAGCAGCTCAAACGACGCCAGGTCAATCTTCTCCGGGTCGAGCTGCGCCAGGTCCACGGCGTTCAGATTCATGGCCGCCAGTTGCTCGGTCAATGCGTCACTCACCAGCAGACCGGTCCGAACCGGGGCCGGCAGTGGTTGTGTCGACCGCGCGAGCGCGTTGGCCAGGAGCTGCTGTGCTACGGGGCGCGCACTCTTCTTGCTCAGCAGCAGGGAGGAGAGGAGCCAGGCTCCGCGTCCCTCCGGCACCTCGACCAAGGAGGCGAGCGTCAGGCCGTTGGGAGTACCATTCTGAACCAACACCTTGGCGCCGCCCCCGCTCGGCTTCGGGAACGCCTGAAGCGAGACATGGTGATCCGCGCCCCAGTGGCGGAAATCGTTCGGCCCCAGACCGGCCAGCAGCGGATGGTTTGGTGCGGCCACGTGAGCCATGGTGTTGGCGAACGCCGACAGCTTGAGACCGCCGGGCAATCTGGGGCCACGCGCCCGATCGGATAGCATAAGCGCATAGCCACCGGACTGCACCCAGGCGCGGAAGCCGGCCGCTTCCGGCGCGGCGCCAAGCTCAGGCGTTGTGACAAGCAGACGGGTGTCGGCCAGCTCCCCGGCTTCGCGCACGGGAACAGGTTCGAGACCGACCTCGCGCAGCAGGCCCATGCGCTCGTCGTCGAGCCCCCAACAGGCCACGCGTCCGGTGAGACGGCGCCTGGGGAAGACGTGGAATTCGGTATCGAAACGGCCCCAGCGTGCAAAGGGCTTCCCGTCCTGCAGCAACGCCATGGTGAAGGGCACGTCGGCCCGTTCCGTCACGGTGGGGAAGGCCAGCTCGAGATCGGTGTGCGTAGGCCCGGGAGGCAAGGTGATCACGCGCCTGCCGGGCGCTGCGGTCCCGAGCTGCCAGACCAGCTCCAGTTCACGGTCACCGAAGGTTCCGTTGAGCAGCACCGCTTCGTACGTCGCCTTGGCCCCCGCAACAACGTTTCGACTGAAGTTCTTGAGGAAGAGATCGACCGGCCAGGCGTTGCGGTAGGAGGTGTACGGCTCAAAGGGCTCGAACAGGGCGACTCCCTGTTCGCGATAGGCCTGCATGCGCCAACGGGCAAACAGTTTGTACCCGTCGAACGGGCCCATCGGCGTGTAGGCCGCGTCCCCCATCAGCGGGGCATACCAGTCGGGCCCGCCCAGCCCGCCCGTGAACAGCTCGGTCATCAGCACGGGCTTTTTCCCGCCGTAGGCCGGGTGCGCGAACCAATCCATCAGCTCGACACCTTCCTTGACGAAGTACCCTCGGTTCGGCTCCTCGTATTTCGCCTCGTGCGGGTAGTGGATGCTCCAGACCTCGGATGCACCCCACATGTCCAGATCGCCGTCGCTCGACGAAGCCCGAGCCGGGTCGAAGTCCTGCATCTCCATGATCAGGTCCCTGTAGAACGCGCGCAGCTTCAGGTTGGGCCCCACACTGGCATGACCCAGCTCATTGCCGACCGCCCACAGGAACATGGATGGGCGGTTGTAGTAGTAGCGCTGCATCGCGAGAGTCTGTTCGCGCTGCACGGCCAGGCAACTGTCTCCGTCTTGCCTGTGGCCCGGGACGTAGATGCCGCGAATCGCGATCCCCTCTTCGTCACAGGCGTCCATTGTGTCAAACGTGCCGACACTGCGCATCGAGTTCATGCCTTCGCGCTGCTTCAACCGGTCGAACTCGAGCGGATCGAGGGCATGGCTCACGAAGAGGGTGACCGGTTTGCCGTTGAGCATGTAGCGGGTGCCTTCGGGGTACCACTCCGCGAATCCGAACCGTTCGTGCGCCGTGTCCCCTGCATCACCAGATGTGACCTGTGTCGTCAGCCGCAGGAGCGTAGGCTCGTCGGGCGACCAGCAGACCGGGTCCGGCCAGGGGGCTTTGCAGGTGACCTGCGAGATGCCCGGCGGGGCCTCCGTCTCGATGGGGTCAAAGGTCAGGAGGCGTTTGTTGCCCTGCGGGTCGATCACTGAGGCCGCCACAGTCGCTCTCTGCGCCTCGCCCGCATTCCGCAACGTCATGCGCAGGGTCAGCGACTTGTCCCGCCATGACGGATCGATCAAGACGTCCTCGAGGTGTATGTCCGGTACGGCCTCGATCGTAACCTGGCCCAGGATCCCGATCATGGCCTTGCCGAAGCGCTTCTCGTAGGGATAGAGCTGGCTGTTGTTCGCGTCGCGGCCGAACACGTTCGGGTTGCGGAACCGAAGCACCACCGCGTTCGCCCCGGCACGGACCGCGCGGCTGATATCGAACGCGCGGTCTTCCTTGCCGCGGAAGAGGTGTTCACCGATCCGTTCACCGTTCACGAAGATCGCCAACGGGCCGTAGGCTGCATCGATACGCAGCAGGGCACGTTGCCCCGCGAACTCCGCAGGTAACTTGATCTCCGTGGCATACCAGTGTTGGGCCGACTCTTCGTGAGCCGTCCAGGATCCGTGGCGCCAGAAGGCGTAACCGTTGAACTTGTAGGGGGAGCCCTTCTGCCACGCCGCGTCGGCGGCAGGCAAGTCCTCTTCCCGCGTACTGCTCAGGGCCAGTTTCCAGCCCGTCTCGCCCAGTCGCAGGCAGGGACGGCCGTCGGTGCGGTACGCGGTGTAGTACCGCTTCTTCAGATGCTGAGTGACCTGTCCGTTGGGGGCCCGTATGGTCACTGCGATGCGGTATTGCGGGGCACCGCCATTGGGAAACGTGAAGTCCACATCGCGACTCTTGCCGGCCGCGAGTGTTTCCTCGAACGATCGGTGCAGTTGTTCGACACCCCAGTAGTCCACCACGCGGATATCGCCGCGCGCGGTTGATGCGCCCCGGTGCTTGTTCGCCAGATGCAGCCGGCAGGTGATGGACTCGCGGGATTCCACCACGTCCGCAATGCTGACGACTGCCGCTGGTGCGTCTTCCAGTAGCAACCCATCCACGGCGAGATCCGCATGCCGCAAGTCCACCTTCGGGCCCTTGGGCTTCTCGATGGTGACGGTGAAGGCGACCTCCTTGCCTACGTGCGCCGAGAGGTCCAGCACCTGGCGTCCGGCGCGGCGTCCGCGCGGCGGAAGCGTCACATCCGGCTGCCCGTCGCCGTCGGTGTCCACGCCGATGTGCTTGCGTCCGTACCCCACGCGGCCGCCCAGGTAGAACGTCAGGAACGGCTTCGTGACCGTGAAGCGCGCCGACACCAGCCGCTTGGGGTACTGGTTGACGTCGCGGTTCATGTAGAAGCTGATGAGACTGGCGCCCTCGATGCTGTGCGCCGTGAAGGCGCCGGTGACGTCCATGTCGTTGCCGTAGTCCCGCAGCACCCAGCCCTCATGCACCGGCCAGTTGCGCCAGTCGCCATGTTCGAAGTCAGCGTTGGGGAACGGCGCGCCGGGCACGTCCCGGATCTCCCGCGGCGGGACCGGCGAAGGGAACGACGCGTCCGGCGCGCCGAGCAGACTGCCGGTCGTGAGCATGATCATGGCCATCACGCAAGCCCCCGTTTTCGCACTGCACAGCAACCCATCGGAGTGGTCCGTTTTCATGTCTGTACCTTCTGCAGGGCCATCGCTTCGCATGCGCGCCACCACGCCACCGCCTGTCTGAGACCCGCCACGTTGTCGGCCAGCGGCCACCCGCCCGTCTCGAAGGTTACCGGACCGGGGAACGCAATGTCATCGAGCGCGTGCATCACGTCCAGCCAACTGATCGTACCGAACCCGACCGGCATGTGCTCGTCCCGACGAAGCGCTGGACCGCGGTTGTCGTGGAAGTGGGTCTCGAAGAGGCGGTCTCCGGCGATCCTCAGCCAGTCCGACGCCGAACAGGCACCGTGCAAGTGGGCGTGCCCGGAATCCACGCAATACCCCACGTTGTCCCGTCCGATCTGCTCTACCAGAGGCGGCAGCGATTCATGGGTGCCCAAAGGCATGATGTCGGCCGTGTTCTCGAGCGCGAGACGGATTCCAAGCCCTGCGGCGACGTCCGCGAGTACCTGGAGATTTCGGGCGACAATCGAGTTGACCGTCTCCTCGCCGTGTCTCGCGCAATCCTCGTTGTACAGCGTGACGTGGTGATCGCAGCCCACCCGGGGCGCATCCAGTGCATGCCAGGCGGCGTGGACCACGACTGAGACCGGCTGCAGCGGCGCCATCATCTCAACCGTGCGTGTCATGTGGCGCGTGGCCTGATCCTGCCCCTCTTCAGGCGAGCAGTAGGTAGGTCCGTAGTAGTGGCAAGACGTAACCCGGAAGCCGAGCTCGTCAAGCCAGCCCTTGAAGGTCTGCGCGCAGGATTGCGCATCCGGTTCGCACGGGTCCTCCAAGTTGGGGAAGTTGACGCCCACCCAACGTATGCCCGCCCCCGCCAGGTCTTCGAGTTGCCGGCGACTGCTCGCTTCCTCGAAAACGAATCCCTGGCCGGGAATGAACCGCATGATACTGGTGTAGAAACTCAGTTCCCGCTGCTCGTCCGGACGGTTGCGCATCGGTGCCCTGCTCCCATGGCCGTTCCTACTCGCGACATGTCCTCCACCTGCATCAGTCCCAGCGGACGACGGGTTCCACTGAAGTCAAATGGAGGGCTAAGTGAAGATACACTTGCAAAGAGCTCTCGGCCACCGGAGATTGTCGAGGCCGAGACCGACGTCGGAGGTCGGGGTAACCGAAAGGACACACATGAACTGTCACGACAACGTCTTCCGCACTCACCCGCAGCCAGGCCTCGTGCTTCCTCGGCAGCACGGCCAGCCTTGGAACCTCGGCATCGTGGACGCAGAGCGGATGCTCGTGCGCGGCGCGGCGCCGGCCAACAAAGGTGCCGATCTGGCAGACTCGTTGCCGTGGCTGCGCGCCCAGGGCATTCGGACGTTGGCCATACTCAACGAGACGGAGCAGGGCATCGACCGCGAGGCCGAACTGGCTGTGTACGAGCAATTGGCTCGGATTGATCCAGCCCAGGCAGCCGTACACTACAACCACGGAGTCGTACTGTTG
>JABGQJ010000043.1:17810-21133 GCA_018648945.1 Victivallales bacterium | reverse complement strand
TTCCGGGCGGGCATGCCCTACCACATTGCCGGGCACTACGAACGGCAGATCAGCAATGCCGCCAACGTCCTCGCCGCCATCGAGCAATTGGTTTTCATCGAACGGCAGTATGCGCTGCCCCAGCTAGCCGATGCTCTGCGCGCCAACCACGCCGACACCGCCTTGCGCGAGCGCCTCCTCGCCTGTCCCAAGTGGGGAACCGACAATGAACAGGCCGACCGCTGGGCCTTGCGCCTGCTGGAGATGCGCGAGCGAGTCATGCGGCAGATCGACCAGGAAACCGGCCAGCACCATATGGTCTGCCATGTGGTCCGCAGTCTGCATCACCTGGACGGCAAGCGAATCGAGGCCAGTCTCGACGGACGCTTCGCGCACACTCCTGTGGCCGACAGCATCGGGGCCGTTGCCGGCTCCCCAAGCCAAGGCCCCACCGCCCTGCTCAACAGCGTGGCCAAGATCGATGCGGCCCGCTACTACGGCGGCGGCTACAACCTGAACCTCACCTTGCCCGCCGGACACGGCAACGCCGCCACCATTCGGGCGCTCACCGAGACCTTTTTCAGCAAGGGAGGGCAGGAACTCCAGATCAACTGCCTCGATCCGGAGGCCCTGCGCGACGCCCAACAACACCCCGACCGCCACCCCGACCTAGTGGTCCGCTTCGCTGGCTTCAGCGGACGCTTCGTGGACATGTCGCAGCTCGAGCAAGACGAAATCATCGCCCGTGCATGCAACGCCACGTGGTAGTCTGCCTGCGGATGTAGATGGCCCAGACTGCGAGTGACGTGTATACTGAGATCGTCACCCGAGGATATTGACAGCGTCCGGGAAGCCGGCCCTGTCAAGCTAGGAGTCTCGCCATGCGCACGCGTGTCCCCGCCATCGTCATATCGGCCCTCGTCCTAACCACTGGTTGCCTACGCCTCGCCGGCGATCTGCCCGGCCAGGAAAAGCTGTCCGGGACAGGAACCAGCTACACTTTCTTTGCGGACGGCAAACCAACCTGCCTCCTGTTGCTCCCAGAGAAACCAGAGCCCGAAGAAAGGGAGGCCGCCCAACTCATCGCCGACTCCTTCAAGGCCATGTGCGGCACCGCTCCTCCGATCGTGACGGGGGGCCAGAAGACGGATGCGTCGCTGGCCATCCATGTGGGACGCACGCCGCTGGCCCTGGCGCAGGTGATCCTGCCCGAAGGACTGGATGCCGATGGCTTCGTCATCGAGCCCGTGGATGCCCAGCGGCTCGTCCTCCTCGGCGCCCGTTCGGTCTCCACGTACTATGCGGCGACCGAACTCCTGGAACGCTACGCCGGGATCCTCTGGGTCTGGCCCGGCGAAGGCGGCACAGTCCTCCCAAAACGCAAGAACCTGACAGTGACCGTCCGACGGCAGGTATCGGAGCCTGCCTTCCGAGCCCGCAAGTTCTCAGGGATCAGCGACGCGAAGATGAAGTACTACCGCATCCACCAGCGCCCCCGTGAGATTCGCAGCCGGTTCCATCACAACATCCATCCCGTACTGAAGGCCAAGACATATTGGGACAAGCACCCGGAGTACTTCTCACTGGTGGGTGGCACGCGCCGCAAGCCCACCCCGAACCGCAGCAACTGGCAGGCCTGCACATCCACGCCCGAGGTGGTCACGATCTTCGCTGAAGAGGCCAAGAAGCGCTTCCGCGCGACGCCTTGGATCACCAGCTTCTCGGTTTCCCAGAACGACGGGCGTGGCTTCTGCGAGTGCCCCAACTGCCGCGCCCTCGACCTGCCCAGCGTGCCTGGCATCAGCGACCGGTACTACACCTTCGTCAATGCCGTGGCCGACCAGATCCGGGACGAGTTCCCCGGCTACCGAATCACCTGTCTGGCCTACAGCGAGGCGACGCGGGACGTGCCCAAGCAAGTGGTCCTGCGCCCCAACACGATGATCTACGCCGTGATCCCCACCTTGCGAGACGTGCACCAGGACATTCGCGGTTGGAGCAAGGCCGCTCCGGCTCTGGGTGCCTACTTCTGGCTGCATGGCAAGGCCGTGCCCAAGTTCTATCCCCGCCGCTTCGCCGAGTACCTGCGCTTCATGCGCAAGAACCACGTGCGCGAGGTCTACGCCGAGGTGTATCAGAAGAGCCCGAAACGGCTGGCCAGCTGGGAACTGGATGGCCCACGCGTCTGGATCACCGCCAAGCTACTCTGGAATCCAGATGCGGACACCGGGGCGCTGACCGAACGCTTCTGCGCCGGCTTCTACGGCCCTGGTGCGGAGCCGATGGTGCGGTACTACCAGCGCTGCGAGAAAGCCTGGGACCGGCGCGAGGATGTGTTCGATTTCGGGGCCAAGTGGCGCGATCTGGAATTCGAGGCCTACACGAGCGCAGACATGGATGTCCTCGAAGCGTGCCTGGCCGAGGCGCTCGCTCTCACGCAACGGGCCCCCGAAGCACATGCGCGCTTGCTGCGCCAGCGCGATGCCTTGGCCAAAGTGGCGGGCCATGTGCGCCTTATGGGGCTTCCGGACAGCCTCGCCAAACTGCCGCTCGGGAACGAGGACGACGCGCGGCAACTCGTCAAGGCACTGGGCGAAGCCTGCCGCCGGAGTGACGAACTGGCCACACAGGGAATGTCCTTGGTCGGCGGGCTCCCGCCAGTAGCCGAGCAAGCGGCAGACCTCCGGTGTGCCGAGATCTCGCAACTGCTCGGGGGCAAAGCCATCGAGTTCTGGCAAGAGATCGGCAACGCCCCGGAACTCCGGCGCTTTGCAGATCCGCAACTCCATGCCCTGCGCGGCAGCGCGCCGGACCTCCTCCCGAATCCAGGCTTCGAGACCCGCGCCAAGACTGCCGACACCACTGCCAAAGCGCTCAATTGGGACTCGCTCGACGCTCCCGGTTGGAGCAAATGGGTCCGCCCCGGCACTCCTGGAGGCGTCGCGGTTGACCGCACGGTTGCGCGCGGCGGCAAGCACTCTCTCGTACTCAGTGGCGTCGAAGCCGCCTGCGGCATCTTCTCCTGCCCTGCCAAGCCCGGCGAACGCTTCCGCGTGGTGTGCTGGGCCAAGACCACGGTCGCCCCCGTGGCGGGAAAGGCACGCCTGGGCGGCAAGCTCACCGCCAAATGGCAAACCGCCGACGGGAAGTGGTTCGAGGGGCCCCCGGCAGCCATCCTGGGACTCGCCGCGGGCACCAGCGAGTGGGCAAAGCTCGAACGCATCGTCACCATCCCCGCCGGAGCTGGCAAACTCGTGGTCCTCCTTGGGGCCGACAAACAACACGCCGACGAGAAGACCTGGTTCGACGACATCACGGTCCAGCGCGTCCACCAGCCATAGCTA
>JABGQJ010000043.1:0-17711 GCA_018648945.1 Victivallales bacterium | reverse complement strand
ATCCTCGCTCAGATGGCTGCCGGTGGTGTCCTTCTTGTAGCCCCAACTGCCGGGTGCCATGGTCGTACAGATCTCCATGAGCTTGCCTGAGACATCGCCCAGCTCGCCCACGTGCCGGGGATTGTCGCTGGCCTTCGGCACCCGGTGCTCCGGCGCGAAGAAGTCCTCGGTGCCCAGCAAGCCCTGCTTATAGGCGACCAGGACCTGCGGCTGCAGATCGTGGACCATGTCGTAGAGTTCCTGGCAACGGAACTTGGCCTTGTCCCCCGACAGAGGCACCGCAATCCCGTCGAGCCAGATAGCTGCCACGGGGCCATAGTTGGTGAGCAATTCACGGATCTGCGCGGACATAAAATCCAGGTACTGCTGAAGGTCATGCTCCTCGCCATAGGCGTAGGACGCCTCCGGGGGATCGTACTTGGGGCGAGCGCTGCCACCCCAGTCCGCGTTGTCAGGGGCGTGGGGATGCTTCCAGTCCCGACCATGGGAGTAGTAGAGGCAGAGGCCCAGCCCATGCACCTCGCAGGCCACGGCCAATTCACCCACCAGATCCCTCTGGGCCGGGGCCTTGGCACTGGTGAATTCCCACTCAGAACTGTTGAAGAGGCAGAAACCGTCGTGATGGCGGGTGGTGAGATTCACGTACTTCATGCCTGCCGCCTTGGCGAACTCAGCGATGGCCATGGCATCAAACTTGTCGGCGGTGAACTGCTCGGCCAGCTTGGCGTATTCCGCCACTGGAATGAGCTCTCTCAGTTGCACCCACTCGTGCCGGCCGACCAGCGAGTAGAGCCCGTAATGCATGAACAACCCGTACTTGGCATCGCGGAACCAGGCTCGGGCGGCCTCGCGTGGATCCTGCCTGTACAGGTCGCGGTAATCACTAAGGTAGGAGGGCGTGGTGTCAATCATGATGCATCCTTGAACGAAGTGGCTTCGGGGCACGAATCACTCTATCCCCAGCGGCGACGGGGGCAACTCGCGCGCATGAATTGTCGTTTCACCCCGCTCACAGCATCCCTCGGCAGTGGACGCCGCTTCTGGTTGGGGGTAAACTAGCTCACGCAGTCGCCGCGTTGAGTAGACTGTCTCATCCGGAGTCGTAAGGATCACCATCATGCTGTTGCGGTTTCCCTGTCCGCAATGCAATACAGAGATTGAACTGGACGCCACGCGCGCGAACGCTAGCGTTGCCTGCCCCTCGTGCAGCGAATCGGTCACTCCTCCCCCCCCACAGATCGCTCCCGGCGTCACCCTCGGCAATTTCCTCATCGAGAAACGGCTGGGAGAAGGGGCGATGGGGGATGTCTTCCTGGCCCTCCAGCTGTCCATGGACCGGCGGGTCGCGCTCAAGGTGCTGCCCCAGGCTCTCACCCGTGAAGCACGGATCATCGCGCGCTTCCGGCGTGAGGTCCGCATGTCTGCGCGGCTGGAACACCCGAACATCGTCACTGCGTTCGAGGCGGGCGAGGATTTCGGCCACCACTTCCTTGCCATGACCTACGTGGAGGGAGAGAATCTCGGTGCCCTCCTCCAACGGGACGGGGTGATGGACGAGAAGGGTGCCCTGCAGATCGGTCGTCAGATCACCGAAGCGCTGCGCTATGCGTGGGACGAGCACCAGATGCTCCATCGCGACGTGAAGCCCACCAACATCATGGTCGATGCCGGCGGCAGAGCCCGCCTGATGGATCTGGGGATCTCCATCTGCCTGAATGAGGCGCAGTCCACCTTGACCTCGGCCGGCATGGTCGTCGGCACCCCGCACTACATGAGCCCCGAACAGATTCGCGGCGAAGAACTGGATTGGCGAGCAGACGCCTACTCCCTGGGTGCGACTCTGTACCATCTCGTCACCGGTGGCACCCCGTTCAAAGGAACTGGCAGCGTCGAGGTCATCAGCCAACACCTGAACAGCCCGGTCATCCCCGCCCGCGAACGCCGGGCAAGCCTCTCGGTCGGCCTCTCCCTTCTGTTGGAACGGATGATGGCCAAAGACCGCGGTCACCGCCATCGTTCCTGGGAGAATCTTCTGCGGGACTTCGACCTCGTACTGGCTGGGAAGCGTCCCCCCCTCGCCCCGATTCACACCTCCGCAAGCCCCTCCCCCGTGCAAGCGTCACCGGCTGCGACACGCAAGAAGGAAGCGGCGGCAACGCCCGAACCCGCGCAAGCGCCTAAGCCCACCAAGGAACGGCTCCCGCCGGTCATCGACTTCCATCCCCGGCGCCCATCCCGACTGAACAAACGCCGGGTCCTGACCGGGCTCTCCCTGGTGATCCTCGTGGTCTGTCTGGCCCTCGCCATCTGGCGGGCCTGGGTCCAGATGAACAAGCAAGACGAGCCCCCCCCCTCCTCCCATGGAGCCCTGGAACCAGGCCGGTCCCCGGACCTGCGTCGGGCGTTGTCACGCGGTCTGGATCGCTCCATAGGGAGCAAGAGACGCTCCTGCTGAGTCAGAACTGGGCCATGGTATCGACCAGATCGACGGTATAGATACCGCGAAAGCCCTCGGAGGTCCCGTCCAGGGAGATGGCCGTCCCAGCCCGGTTCCAGCGCGGGTGCAGATCGCAGCGGATATCGGTTACCGTGACCGGCTCGTCATGCAGTCCCGCCAGGCTCTTGCCGCGCTTCTGCACAAGATCGTAGAGGTACAGATAGCGGTAGCCTTGGCGGGGATAGCTGTCGTACAGCAGCCAACGGCCATCGGGCGACGTGCTGCAATGTCCGTCGAAGGGGAAGAAATCGGCGTCGATCACGGTCTGCTTACCCGTCTCCACGTCCACGAAGTAAAGCTGGTTTCCCTCTGGCCCACCCGCAAAGAAGACGAGCGTCGTGTCGCCACTCCACCAGTAGTGGGATGCCATGCAGGCGTCATAAAGCGGCGCGCTCAGATTGCCGGCCAAGTCGCTCACAAACACGGTGGTGGCCCAGCGGTTCACATCGCCTTCCCTGAAGTTTCGGGCCAGCAGCACGAACCGGTCCGCAGCCGGATTGAGGGTGATGTGATTGATGCAGATCTTGGCGTCCGCGCCGTCGAAGCCATGCTTCATCGCGTCCCAGATCCCATCCATGGTCAGCACCTGCTTCGCGGACGCCTCGGGGATATCCACCAGCCAGACACCATCACCGATGGAGTGCTTCTCTCCGAACCACGGATCACGCTTCTGGCAATACCCGTACCCCGGGCGAAAGTCGAACACGCGGTCGAAGTTTATGCTCACCCCACACGATCCGTCCCGCGCCACATTGGCTAGAGGCATGGGGACTTCGCGGGTACTTCCAGAGGCCAGATCCTGGACTACGCCCAGGTACTCGCCGGACGGCCTGGCCGCGTTGTAGAACACCGTGTCGGCCTGATCGCCCAGCCACTGCAGCATGGACCCCTGCTGGAAGTTCCACGCCTTGGTCGTGGCAAAGGCGTCCATCTGGCCTGACGCCAGATCCACCGTGCACAGCTCGGCCACATCGCCCGGCTCCTGCAACCGGTCTCGGAACGGCACGCGCTGCGCCAGATGGCGCCCGCCCTTCAGATCGAACGCGGGGTTGTCGTAGTAGCCAAAGAAGCACTGCTCCCCGGCAGGCGTCACCCGGACCAGATCCACCATGCAGTCAATCAGCTGTTCCATCAGTCAAGCTCCTCAGTACAGTCAAGAGGGAGAACACAGATCGTCAACGGGCAAGATGCCCCCTCTTGCTGCCCCTTCAAGGCCGCTCAGCGCACCGTCAGATGCAAGCCGTTCAGGTAGCGCCCCTCGGGGAAGGCAGTGGAGACCACATGGTCGGGAGCCTGGCGCAGCTCGTGCAGCACGACCACCTCCCGACCGGCGTCCAGCGCCGCATCCGCGACGATCTTCTGGAACAGCTCCGTCGTCATGGCTCCCGAGCAGGAGAAGGTGAACAACTCCCCCCCGGGCCGCAGCAGCTTGAGCCCCAGCAGGTTGATGTCCTTGTAGCCACGGCTGGCCTTCTCCAACTGCCCCTTCGTGTCCGCGAACTTCGGCGGGTCAAGCACAATCAGGTCGAAGTCCCGCCGCGAATCCCGGAACCTGCGCAAGGCCTGGAACACATCCGCCCGCCTGAACTCGGCCCTTCCCGCAGCCAACCCATTGCGCTCCACATGCGTCGCGGCTAGGTCGAGGGCGTCCTGGGAACTGTCGATACTGACGGCGCTCGTGGCCCCGTTGGCCAGGGCGTGGAGGGTGAACCCACCAGTGTAGCAGAAGCAGTTAAGC
Source organism: Victivallales bacterium (assembly GCA_018648945.1). The sequence continues at coordinate 13,476 of JABGQJ010000043.1, read as the reverse complement.
ATGTCACGCCCGGCGCTGCGACTACCGACAAGGCGGCGATTCTCCCGCTGGTCGAGATAGAATCCCGTCTTGTGCCCGGACCGGATGTCCACCAGGAAGGTCAGACCATCCTCGCAGATCTCGATGGCACCGACCGGGGCGTCGCCCCAGATCGAGCCTACCTGTGCAACGAGCCCCTCCCGCGTGCGGGCATTGGTGTCCGAGCGCTCGAACACGCAGCGGCAGGGCACGGCCTCGCGCAGAGCGGCCGCAAGCTCCTGCCGCAGCAGCTCCGCACCACAAGTGAGAAGCTGCACCACGATCACCTCGCCATACCGGTCTGCAACCACGCCGGGAAGTCCGTCGCCCTCGCCGTTCAGCAATCGGCAAGCCTGCGGCAACTCGCCGCCGTAGATCCGACGCCGCAGATCGACCGCAAGGGCGACCCGACGAGTACAGAAGGCCGCATCCAACGGCTCGTCGCGGTCGAAAGTCCAGACCCGTGCTCGAATCGCCGATTCCGGCGAATAGGTGGCCCGCGCCAACCATTCCCCCTTGCGGGAGAGCAGCTCGACGGCGTCGCCGGGTTGCGGATCGCCACGGACCTCCTGGATCGAGCCGGAGAAGACCCACGGGTGGCGACGGAGCAACGAGCGCTCGCGCTTGGCGGCAAGAACGATGGCGGGCATGGGCTGGGCTCCGGGGCAGTGGTGAGATTCCGCAAATGTAGCCCGTGGGCCCGTCTCGGCGAACTGCAAGGCCAACGCAGAAGCGTCCGCCATCGCCTAAATAATACCAAATCAATCGCCATTAATCACGCAACCATTGCCGCGTTGGGTGGTCTTACCGCCAACGACGCCCCCAGCCGGGGAACGCACAAACGAGATACCATGGGGATCCATATCATGTCCGACCGAACTGGTGTTGTTACTCTTCTCGGCAATCCGGTGACCCTCGCCGGCTCGCCCGTCGCGGTGGGAGACACCGCTCCCTCGTTCACGGTCTCAAATGGGGATCTGGAGCCGGTCGATGTGCTCGCTCTCCCTGCCAAGGTGAAGATCCTGGTGGCCGTTCCCTCCCTGGACACCCCGGTGTGCGACCTGGAAGTCCGGCGCTTCAACCAGGAAGCCACCGCCCTCGGCGACGATGTAGCCGTGGCCGTGATCAGCATGGACCTCCCCTTCGCCCAGGCTCGTTGGTGCGGGGCGAACGGGATCGACCAAGTCACCACCTACAGCGACCACAAGGACGCGGACTTTGCAGGGAAGTTCGGTCTCTTGATGAAGGAGGTGCGCCTCCTGGCCCGGGCCGTGCTCGTCGTGGATCAGGCTGGAACAGTGGCCTACGAGCAGATCGTTCCCGAGGTCGCCGACGAACCAGACTACGAAGCAGCCCTAGCCGTCGTCAAGAATCTGGTCTAGAGTACGACCGGACGACAACTGAGATCGTCCGAGCATTCCCTTCAGGTAGTATCACGATCCCACACCCACGAGGAGTCTCTTCATGGACAAGTACGAATGCACTCTCTGCGGCTGGATCTATGACCCGGCAGTCGGCGACCCCGATGGCGACATTGCCCCCGGCACGGCCTTCGAAGACATTCCCGATGGCTGGGCTTGCCCAGAGTGTGGCGCCACCAAGGAAGATTTCGAGAAAGTCGATTAGTCGCGCCGGTCGGCCGTCGATGCCACGAGGCGTGGGCGGCCGGCCAGTCTCCCGACCCCACGATCTCCCATGACCATTACCGAACCCGCACTCGAACGCCTCCGCAAGCTGGCCCGACGAGCCGGTGGCAATTGCCGGGGCTTCCGTTTCGGAGGTGTCGTGGGCAGCTGCCGGGCAAGTATCCCGATGCTGAAGCCGGCTGAGGCCTGTGGCAAGGGTGAGGTGGAAGTCGAGGTCGGGGGCATACACATTTTCATCCCGCTGGAACACCACGAGATGATGGAGGCGGCAACCCTGGACTACGACTCCAGCCCCCTCTTTGGGCGCGGCCTGAATCTAACCTGGCCACACGGTGTGCGTGGCTGTCCGGCATGTGGGTGAGGTCAAGGTGAACTATGGCTGAGACGGCGGCGAAGCCAAAGCGGAAGAAGCCGCGTTTCCGACAGCAGAAGATGATGCGGAAGGTGCTGTACGCTCTCGCCCCGGCCTTGCTGGGCGGCATCTGCTTCTTCGGGTGGCGCGTTCTGGCGATGGTCCTCTGGGTTGGCATCGTGGCAGCGGCTACCGAGTACTTCCTGGCTCGGCGGCGTGGCGATCCACTCACCGAGTCCTGCTTCGTGACCGCCGCACTTCTCTCCCTTTCCCTACCCCCCCCCTCCCCTTCTGGATGGCGGGAGTAGGAGCAGTTGTCGCCCTGTCCTTCGGCAAGGAGTTGTTCGGAGGGTTCGGGCGGAATGTCTTCAACCCCGCCATTGTGGGCCGTGGGTTTCTCTACGTCTGCTTCCCCGGCGAGATGACGGCCGGGTTCGCGCCCGCCTACGGGCGTCTTCAGGGGCTGGCACACTGGTCTCCCCAACGTCTCTGGGAAGGCGGCGTGGATGCGGTCACTGCCGTGACTCCCATGTGGGCGCGGCGCGACCACGGCGAAACGATGGAGCTTAGCCGTCTGTTCTTCGGGAACATCGGCAAGCTGATCCAGGGCTCGGACGGAGCCAAGCATGTGGTCTCCGCAGGTTCCATTGGTGAGGTCTCCTCGCTCCTCCTCCTGATCGGCGGCGCGTACCTGCTGTGGACCAAGACCGCCAACTGGCGGCTCACGGCCAGCACCCTTGTCGGCGCGGCCCTGGCCGTGATCGCCTTCCGACACCTGGGCGGCAATGAGGCAGTCCCTCCCCTGCCCTGGACGCTTTGCTCGGGGGCCTTGCTGTACGCGGCGTTCTTCATGGTCACCGACCCGGTCAGCGCCCCTCGGGACCAACGCGCCCAGTACATCTATGGCGCCTTCATCGGCTGCATGATCGTCTTCCTGCGTTGGCGCGCCGTCTTCGCCGGTGGCGTTGCCTTCGCCATCCTGCTGGGCAACACGGTTGGCCCCACCATCGAGCAGGTCAGCGTGGCGCTCAAGAAACGCGCCAAGGGGAAACGCACATGAAGCAGGGGTTGCGAACAATCGGCTTCATGGTCCTGATGGCCACGGTATTCGGTGCCGGGGTCACGGGCATTCGCCTCGCCACCCGCGAGACGCTGAAGCGCAACAAGAGCCTGGCCTACCAGCGCGCCGTCGTGAACGTCTTCCAACTGGCGAACGGCGTCGCCGATCCGGATTTCGCGAAGCTCTTCGCCAGCCAGATCGATGAGCGTACCGTCACCGACCCGAACACGGGCCAGAAGATCACCTGCTACACGGCCTATGCCGATGCGGCCAAGGAAGATCCCATCGCGGTCGGCTTCCAGTTCGTCGGACGTGGCTTCTGGGGCCCCATCTCGGGGATCCTCGCCCTGAGCACGGACCGGCAGGAGACCCTAGGGCTCGTCATTCTGGAGCAGCAGGAAACGCCCGGTCTCGGCGGCCGCGTCGCGGAACCCGAGTTCTGCCGGCAGTTTCTGAACGGCGTGCTCGTGTCTCCTGTTCCCAAGGGCAAATGCATCCGCTTCTCCAGCACCCGCCCGGCGGCGGATGCGCCAGGAGCCGCGCGACATGTCGATACAATCACCGGTGCCACCCAGACCTCCATGGCCATGGACCGCATCCTGAACCAGGCGCTGGAAGCCTATGCTCGGGCCTGCCAGGAAACCGCGAAAGCGGAGGAGAAGACCTGATGGCATTCTCTAGCTCCACTGGCGGCAAGGCTCTCCTGGGCAATCTTTGGCGTGACAACCCGGTGTTTCGGCAGGTGCTGGGAATCTGTTCGACCCTCGCCGTCACCAACCTGGTCAAAAACACCGTGATCATGTGCCTCGGCTTGGTCTTCACCACGGCCCTGTCCAGCCTCACGGTCTCGCTTCTGCGGGAGCACATTCCCCGACAGGTGCGGATGATGGTGCAGGTGCTGATCATCGCCGCCTACGTGATTGTGGTGGATACCGCCATCCGCGCCTACGCGCCGGATGTACACAAATTCATCGGCCCCTATGTGGGGCTGATCATCACCAACTGCATCATCATGGGCCGCTGCGAGGCCTTTGCCTCCAGCAACACTCCCCTCCCTTCCCTGCTGGACGGCATCGGGGCGGGTCTCGGCTACACCCTCATCCTGGTCCCCATCGCCATTGTGCGCGAAGTGCTGGGATTCGGCACGCTCTGGGGCATGGCCCTGCCTGGCCGCGACCTGTGGTTTCACCAGTGGACCATCATGGTCATGCCGCCGGGGGCCTTCTTCATGCTCGCCCTGGTCTCGTGGTACGCCAATGCCCGTCTGCTCGCCCGTGAGAAGGAGGCAGCCAAATGATCGACCTACCCACCCTTGCCGTCGCGGCCCCGAACGCCTCACCTCACCTGCTGGTCATCCTGCTGGCCGCCGCCTTCACCGACAATATTCTGCTGGCCCGCTTCCTGGGCATGTGCTCGTTTCTGGCCATCTCCCGCCAGATGAAGACTAGCCTGGGGCTGGGTGCCGCCGTGGTTTTCGTGACCACCTTCACGGCAGGCATCAACTACCTGGTCCATGCCTACATCACCGTGCCTCTGAAGATCGAGTACCTGGAGTTCATCATCTTCATCGTGGTCATCGCGGCCTTTGTCCAGCTGGTGGAGATGGTGGTCTCGCGCTACTCGCCGGCCCTGTATTTTGCCCTCGGCATCTTCCTGCCGCTGATCACCGTGAACTGTGCCATTCTCGGCGTCTCCCTGTTCATGCTGAACAAATCGAGCTTTGGCTTCAAGGAATCCCTGGTCTTCGGCTTCGGTAGCGGCGTCGGCTGGATGCTGGCCATTGTCCTGATGGCGGGGATTCGCAGCAAAATCAAGGAAGACAAGGTCCCCGAAGGCCTCCGAGGCGCGGGAATCACGCTTATTGTCACCGGGATCATCGCCCTGGCCTTCGTCGGCTTCAGTGGCATGGTCAAGATGTAACCGCCTGGAGAACGACCTGCATGGGCATGGAATTCGTCATTGCGGTGGGGGTGCTGGCAGGCATCTGCGGCCTGCTCGCGGCGCTGCTGGTTCTCGCCGACCGCAAGCTGAACGACTACGGCATCTGCCGGATCAGCATCAACGACGGCGAGCGCGAATTGGACGTGCCCGGCGGCGCGAGCCTGCTCAGCACCTTGCTGACCGAGCGCATTTTCATCCCTTCGGCCTGCGGGGGCGGCGGCAGTTGCGGCCTCTGCAAGTTGAAGGTCCTCGATGGCGGCGGACCGGTGCTGGCCACCGAAGAGCCACACCTGAGCAAGGAGGAACTGGCCTCCAACGTGCGCCTTTCCTGCCAGCTCAAAATCCGCAATGACATGCAGATCCAGATCCCGGACGAGTTCTTCAAAGTCCGGGAATTCCGGGGCCAAATCGAGACCTTGCAGCAGTTGACCCATGACATCAAACTAGTCCGCATCGCCTTGCTTGACCCACCCGACATGGACGTCGAGCCCGGCGCCTATGTCCAGCTTCGTGCCCCTGCCTACGACGGCAATCCAGACCCCGTCTACCGGGCTTACTCCGTTGCCGGCGACCCGCTGGACCGCACCCATGTGGACCTGATCATCCGCCTGGTTCCCAACGGCATCTGCACCACCTGGGTCTTCGAGCACTTGAAGGAAGGAGACGAGGTCTTGCTGAACGGGCCGCACGGCGATTTCCGTCTGCAGCCCACCGATGCGGAGAAGATCTTCATCGCCGGCGGCAGCGGCATGGCCCCCTTCCGCAGCATGCTGCTGCACATGCAGACCGAGAAACCCACCTTTGCCTGCCGCTACTTCTTCGGCGCGGTCAAGCGGCAGGATATGTTCTACCTCGACGAGATGGCCGCCTTCGAGCAGGCCGTTCCCGGATTCCGGTTCGTTCCCGCCCTGAGCGCTCCCGATCCCGAGGACAACTGGGAAGGCGAGACAGGCCTGATCACCGATGTGGTCAGTCGCCACTACCCGGATTGCAGTGGCAAGGAAGCCTATCTCTGCGGCTCCCCGGGCATGATCAACGCCTGCATCAAGGTACTGACGGCGAACGGCATGCCAGAAGAGAACGTTCACTACGACAAGTTCTAGAGGCCTCCATCATGAAGCGGAATCCGGCGAATGCCAAGGCCAGAGAGATGATGGAGCGAGGCCGTCTGGCCCGTGATGGCTTCCTCGGCGATGACACCCGGACGCTGGATGACATCATCGATGCAGACCTGGCCGTCCTTGAGAGCGCGGGAGTCTCGCAGGCGCACTTGGCTGACCTCCTCGACGAGTTCCACGAAGCGGCGGACGAGGCCTTGGAGGCCCCACGCCAGCTCTTCGACGGCAAAGTCCAGGTGCAACTGACCGAGGTCATGGGCCAGATCCCCTGCCCCTTTGGCTGCGGGATCCACGCCCACAAGGCCGCGATCCAGGTCCAGGCCAGCGACCTTGCTCTTACCCTCACGCCCCTGCAGATCCATTTGATCCGCGAGCACGGCTTCTTCCAGGGCCGAGGCAGCTGGTTCCGACTGGAACCCGCGGAGCTCCTCGCCCTCTACCGCCTCTGCCGCGAGGGTTAGCCTGGATTACCCAGACCAGAGCGCGGCGGCGAGCTGGGCGGTCCATTCGGGTAGGGACGGATCGCGCGCGCCCATGACGACCACGAAACGGGCGGAAGCAGCAAACTCCTTGGCCTGAGCCAGGAGAGCGTCGCGCGTGTGCAAACCACGAACCGGGAGATCCCTGGCCGCGTACTCGCTCGCCACCTCGGCCGAAGTCGGCTGGAAAGAGGTGGTTCCCCCCACGTAATACACGGGCAGAATGACGAACTGATCGCCTGGCCGGAGGGTGTCGGCCAGGACCTCGCGCAATTCGTCGCGCATGAAGCGCAACGGGCCATAGCCATGGGGCTGGAACACGGCCAGGATCGGGCCATCTGCCGCTTCTTGGGCGGTGAGGAGAGAGGCCCGGATCTTCTCCGGGTTGTGGGCGTAGTCATTGTAGACGGGGATCGGCGACTGCCCCGGCACGTCCATCCGCTGGAATCGCTGCGCGATCCCACGGAATGCAGCCAGGGCGGTGGCAATGCCCGCTGCGGGCTCACCGAGTTGCCGCAGAACAGCAGCAACTGCAGCAGCATTGAGGGCGGAGTGCTGGCCAAGCTGGCCGCTGGTGCACGACCCGATGCCAGACAGCTCGAAACAGATGCCGTCGGCCGAAGGCGCGTACTGGGATGGGGCGACCTCACCCTCCAACCCGAAACTGGAACGCAGCGCAGGCCCATGCGCACCGAACAGTGGCGCCAGCGAGTCCGCGAGAACAACGCACTGCTGGCAGCAGTCCAGGAAGCGACCAAACACCTGGATCAACTCCCCGTACTCGTGGTGATCGCGCCCCACGTTCAACAACACCCCCACATCCGGGGAGAACTCGACCAGGCTCTTATCGCTCTCGTCCACCTCCACCACCGAGAACTCGGGATCGGCATCACAGTCGTAGTTGCCAGGAATGCCGGCGTCCGCAGTCGCCAGCGCGTAGCCACCACAAACCATCTCCACCCGGCGCCCCAAGGCCCGCAGTGCACTGGCGAGCCAGCCTGTAACCGTGGTCTTGCCACACGAGCCCGCGATGGCGATCAGCTTCGTACCACTCCGCGAGAGCGCTGCGGACAGCGCCTGAGCCCGCCCCAGCCGGGGCGTGTCGGGAGCGGCCTGAAAGTCGGGGTTCCCCTCCTCGATGGCGGCTGAAGCGATGAGCAGCGACGGGGCCACAGCGCGAACCCCAGAGCCATCCTGGGGGAAGATCTCGATCCCCAGCAAGCCCAACTGAGCAATCAGCTCGGTTCGACCAGGCCCGATGAGCTGCCGGTCGCTGCCGGCGACTCGATGGCCCTGACGACACAGCATCTGGGCCAACCCACTCATGCCAATACCACCGATGCCCACCAGGAAGACGGGGGCGGGAGGCTCGGGGAGTGGAAAGGAGTCAGAGCGTGGCATGGTGTGGTTTGGCTGGCCTAGCGGGAGTGCCCCCAGCTCGGCAGAGAGTGGTCGCCGCCACGGGTGATGGGCATGAATGTGCCCTGATGGGAGTCAACCATGTAAAGCGAACTGTTCGCGCCCAGGCGGCGTGAACAGACGATATGACGACCGTCCGGCGACCAGGACGGAGACTCCCAGTCCCCGGCAACACGGGTGAGAATCTTGCTCTTGCGGGTCTTCATGTCCAGCACGCCGATGGCGTACTGCCCACCCATTCGCCGCGAGAAGCAGATCTTGTTCGAAACGGGCGACCAGTCGGGAGAAACGGTCTCCGCCCGACTGCCGGTGTCCAGAAGTCGTCCCTTGCCCCCATTGGCCGACACAATGCAGAGACGCGGTTTGCCGGCCCGGTCCGAAACGTAGCAAATCTCGCTGCCGCTCGGAGACCAGCACGGGGATGACTCCACGTGCGAGTCCTGGGTCAGACGCTTGATCTTGCCGCTCGCCACGACCAACAGGTACAAGTCAATGCGTTGGTCGCGACTCAGCGAAAGCGCTGCCCACTGGCCGTTGGGCGATAGATCCGCGCCCGCGTTCAGTCCCCGGAAACGGGAGAGACGTCGTTGACGCTTGCGCAGCATGTCGACCATGACCACGCTTGTGGCATTGCCGGAGTACGCGGTATAGACCAGTCGCTGGTTGCCGGGGCCCCAGGATGGCTCGGTGCTGATGCTGTTGTTGTTGGTCAGTCGCTGCATGTTGGAGCCATCGAAACGACAGGTGAAGACCTCCTTCAGGTTCCCGGGCGCACCCATGGCAAAGGCGATGGGCGCCGAACAGGGGCCAGGCACCCCGAACAGCTTCTTGATCATGGCATCGACGGCACGGTAGACGACATCCTCCGCCGGCAGGCCGGGGGCGGCAGGCTGAGTCAGGATGAACCCACGCCCCTTGCGGGGTGCAACTCGGAGTTGCAGAGACGCCGGGGTACCAGCCGTATACCGGGCATCCACTCGGTAATGCGCCTTGGCAGCAGTGGTGGCCAGGTTGAACCAGTCGGACCGCTTGAGCACATTGGTCAGCAAGGTGCGCATGCCTGCCGGACCCGAGTAACTCGTGATCGCCAAACGCGGATTCGCGTTCTCGATATCCGCAATGACCGTGAGTTTGGTCTGGGACAGCGCCGTGACGGCAAGGACGAGGGAACAGACAAAGGCGAGCCGACGAAGCATGGGAAGACCCCTTCTATGGGCAAGGAAAGATGGGAACTCAGTCACCTGGCAAAAAAGACACCTCAAGCCAGGGATTGCAAGGGATGCGGACCCCAGCCGCCTGCGTTTGCTCACATTGCATTGCGCAATCCGCATCGCTATGGTGCATCTGCATATTGTTATAGACGTACCCCACCCCCTGCGGATTGGAGTCGCGGCCCGATGACAGAGAAAAATGGTCTCTCCCGACGTTCCTTTCTGAAGAAGGCCACCCTCGCCGGCGCCGCATTCCAGATTGTTCCCTCGCGCCTCGTCTTCGGTGGCCCCGATGCGCCCAGCAACATGATCACCCGAGCCGTGGTCGGGACCGGGGGCATGGGACTTGGCGGACACGTCACGCAGTACCCCAAGACCATGGCCGTCTGCGATGTGGACAGCGCGCGTCTGGCCAAGGCGGTCGCCAAAGCGGGCGGGAAAGTCACCGCCTACAGCGATTGGCGCGAGGTGCTCGAACGCGATGACATCGACACGATCCACGTCCCCACCCCGCCCCACTGGCATGCCCTGATTTCCCTGGCCGCAGCCCAGGCCGGCAAGGACGTCTACTCCGAAAAGCCGGCGACCCACACCATTGCCGAAGGCAAAGCCCTGGTGGATACCATCGAACGCTACGGCACCGTCTACCAGGTCAACACCTGGGGACGCCACATCGGGCATTTTGCCCGGAAGGTCGTGGCCAGCGGCATCCTCGGCGGCCCGCTTAAGGCGTACCTCAACCCCAGCAACTGCCCGACCGGGTTCAAGATCCGCCGGTGGAGCGGCAAGGCCAACCTCCCCGTGCAGCAGGTACCGGATGTGCTGGACTACGACATGTGGCTTGGCCCGGCCCAGATCAAGCCCTACCATCCCCATCGCGTACACGGCAGTTTCCGCGGCTACTGGGACTATGACGAAGGCGGCTTCGGCGACATGGGCCAACACCATGTGGATCCCGTGCAGTACGCCTTGGGCAAGGACCATACGGCCCCGGTCGAGGTGGAAGCCATCGCGCCGCCCCAACACCCCGATGCCTGCGGGCTCTGGCAGACGATCTTCATGAAATACGCCGATGGCACCACCTTCACCATCGACAGCTGGGAATGGGGCGAACGGCCCACGGAAGGCAAGGCCTGGATCGAGGGCCCCAACGGCAAGCTCCACCGCGATGGCCGCCTCGAACCCGCCCACCTCGCCGAGGAACTGAAGCGCTTCCCCGATCTCCCCAAGCTGGAGGACTGGGAAACTGCGGTACGCACCCGCAAGGACGCCAACGGTCTCAAACCCAACTGCTCCCAAGCGGTGCGGTCGGCAGAGATCCTCCATCTCTCATCGATCGCTGTGCGGCTGCAGCGGAAGCTGCGTTTTGACCCCGAGAAGCGCATCTTCATCGACGACGACCAGGCAAATCGCCTGGCGTACCCACCCATGCGCGCGCCTTGGAACCTGCCCGTCACCTAGCCTGGGCCACATGGGGGTGGACCAGCAGGAGGCTACTCGCGGACTTGGCCCTTGCCTTGCACGATGTACTTATAGGTGGTCAGTTCGTCCAACCCCATGGGGCCGCGCGCATGCAGGCGGCTGGTGCTCACGCCCAAATCGGCTCCCATGCCGAACTCGCCGCCATCGGTGAACCGGGTGGAGGCGTTGACAAACACACAGGCGGAGTCCACTGCCGTGGTGAACATCGCTGAGACCTTCCGGTCCTCGGCGATGATCGCGTCGCTGTGACCAGACGAGTGCTGCGCGATATGCTCGCACGCGCTCGCCAGATCAGGAACGACGGCAACGGCAAGCACGCGCCCCAGATACTCCCGCCCCCAGTCCTCGGGTGACGCAGGCGTGATGCCGGGGACCAGCCCGTATACTGCCTCGTCGCCACGCAATTCCACCCCCTCCTTGGCCAGAGCAGCCGCCATCTCGGGAGCGAACTCCTCGGCAATGTCTCGGTGTAGCAGCACAGTCTCGACTGCGTTCGCGGCCCGAGGTTGCTGGCATTTGGCATTGACGATAATCCGCTGGGCCTTGCCAAGATCGGCAGAGCTATCCACATAGATGTGGCATACCCCCCTCCCCTGGCGGATGACGGGCACCCGCGCGTGGTCCCTGAGCAGGCGATCGAGGCCAGCCCCCCCACGGGAGACAATGACGTCCAGGTAGTCATCCAACTGGGCCAGAACTTGCACGGCCTCGCGGTTGGGCCATGGCAGGAATTGCACGATTCCCTCGGGCGAGCCAGCTTTCTGGATCGCTTCGTCGAACACCCGGGCCAAGAGCCGATTCGTGGCAAAACACTCCGCGCTTCCCCGCAGGAACACGGCATTCCCGGACTTTAGAGCCAAAGCCGCCGACCGAAGCGTCACCTCCGGCAGCGACTCGTAGATGATCGCGACGACACCGATCGGGACGCGCGTCCGCTCGATCTTCAATCCATTGGGGCGCAACCATGTGGCCTCGATCCGACCCACCGGATCGTTGAGCGCCGCCACGCTTTCCACCAACCCAGCCAGTCGCTCGACCCGGCGCGCGGTCAGGCGGATGCGGTCCAGCAGATCCGAGCTCGCCTGCACAGCCCGAGCCACATCGGCGGCATTCGCCTGGAGGATCTCGCTCTGCCGGGAGCGCAGGGCCGTGGCCGCTGCCTCAAGATACCGGTTCCGGACCTGCCCGGAGCGCACGGCCAGATGACGTTGCCCATCCCTCGCCTGTCGTCCGAGGTCGAGAAGCGTCGCGCGGTAGTCCGTACTCATGGCATATGGCTCCGGTCATCGGCCTTCTGAGTCTCCCGCCACAGAACCACAAGGTAGTCTCGGTGCACCACCTCGGCAAATGATGCGTCCTCCCCGAGCAAAGAACTGATCTCGCTGCTATTCACGCCGCGGATGCGGACAACTTCCTCGTTGCCGTAATGGGTCACGCCACGGGCCAGCTCCTCGCCGCCGGGGCCGACGATCTTTACGGTGTCCCCGCGGCGGAACTCCCCCTGGCAATCCACGATGCCCCCGGGGAGCAGGCTGCGCCCCTGCTGGCAGACAGCCCGGGCGGCCCCGGCATCCACCACGATCACGCCAGAAGGCTCGGAGAAAAACGCGAGAAACCGCTTGTGCCCATGCATCCGCTCGGCGCGCCGAGGCGTGAAGAGAGTGCCGGTGTCCTCGCCCGCGAGGATGCCCCGGAGAATCGAGAAGTCGGTGCCGTCGGCAATCCAGAGGGGCTCGCCAGCGCTGGTTACAATCTGTGCGGCCCGGAGCTTGGTCTTCATGCCTCCCACCGAGAATGGGTTGCCATCGGTGTCGGCAGCCATGGCCAGGACACTCTCGTCCACCTCGCTCACCACGCTCAAACGGGGCTGTTCCCCGCCGTCGTCCGAGGGTCGGTACATGCCATCGACGGTGGTGAGAAGGATCGTCATGTCCGCCCGGACCATAGTCGCGACCAGAGCGGCCAGCAGGTCATTGTCCCCCACGCGGATCTCATCGACACTGACCGAATCGTTCTCGTTGATCACCGGCAGGACGCCACTGCGCAGAAGCTGGCCCATGCAGTTGGCCACGTTCAGGTGCCGCTCACGGTTGCTCTGCAGGTCGTCGGCGGTGAGCAGAAGCTGCCCACAGTGGAAGCCGCGCTCGACGCAAGCGCTTTCGTAGAGGTACATCAAGCGACACTGCCCCACCGCAGCATGGGCCTGCAGGTTCGGCACGTCACTGGGCCGACGAGACGTCCCCAACACGGCGATGCCAGCGCCCACTGCGCCGGAGGAAACGAGAATCACCTCGATCCCACGTTCGCGCAGGGCCGCGACCTCCGCCACCAGCTGCCGGACGCGCTCGCGCTTGTGCACTCCCGGCACATCCATCAGGAGGCGGGTGCCAATCTTGATCACCAGGCGCTTCAGCCCAGTCAGGGCAGAGGTGCGCTCGCCGTGGTCCTCGAAATGGTATTGCATGCGGCTATCTCGCTGTTTTGCATTCGGCACGTACTATAGTGCCACGTGCCATCATCGCATGTTCAGGAGCGACTGCCCATGTCACGCCCCAATATCCTCGTTTTTATGACGGACCAGCAGCGCGGGGCCACCGTGCTCCCCGACTCCAGCGTGAAGGCCCTGACTCCAAACCTGGACCGATACCGCAAGGAGTCGGTCCCCTTCACCAAGGCGTTCTGCCCATCCCCTCACTGCTGCCCATCCCGGGCTACCTTCTTCTCCGGTCTGTATCCCACGGAACATGGCG
>JABGQJ010000429.1 GCA_018648945.1 Victivallales bacterium | reverse complement strand
CGTAGAGGGTGATCCGCTTGTGCCCGGCGACCTTGAGCATGCGCATGAAGTAGGCGTTCTCCTCGTAGCGGCCGAGCATCTCCATTTCGCGGTCGCCGGTGAGCAGGAGCGTGGGCGGGGCATCGGGCCGGACGTGGTAGAGGGGCGCGAATTCGTCGATGATGGGTTGCTTGCTGGAGATACCGCGTTCGCGACGGACGGTCATGTGGGTGATGGTGTGGCCGCTGAAGGGGATGAGCCCCGCGATCTGGTCGGCATCGACCCCGTAGGCCTTGAGCCAGCGTTTGTCGAAGCCTACCATGCTGGTGAGGTAGCCGCCGGCTGAGTGGCCGGAGACGAAGATGCGTTTGGGGTCACCACCATACTCCGCGATGTGCTGGAAGGTCCAAGCTACGGCCGCCGCCGCGTCCTGCAGGTAGACGGGGCACTTGACCTTGGGGTAGAGTCGGTAGTTGACGGCGACGACGGCCAGGCCTTGGTTCTTGAGCTGGCTGGGGATGAACTTGTTGCCGCCGGTGATGCCGCCGCCATGAAACCAAACGACCGTCGCGAAGCCCTTCTTGTTGGTGGGGTAGTACAGGTCGAGCTTGCAGCGTTCGGTCTGGTATTCGCTGACGCCCTTGGCGTCCGCCGGGACGTAGGAGACGTCCTTCAGCAGCTTGTACTCCGTTTTCGGAGCGGCTTGCAGGGCGATGCTGAGGGACAGGCAGGCAAGGGTGGCGAAGGCGCGTGTGGGAGTCATGCTGGGTTCCTGGAAACGGGAAGGCTACTGTAGTGGACCGAGAATGTGCCGACGACGGAGGCTGGGGCAAGGCTGCTAGTAGCGAAGGGAATAGACGCGGAGATCCCGGAAGTAGAGCTCCAGGCGGACGCCGCCTTCGGGCAGAGGATCGGGTAGGCGCTTGCCAGCCCAGGCGAGGGGGAGCGAGGTCTTGTCGGATGGCAGGAAGCGGCATTTCTCCTTCTCGAAGCCCCCGATCGGGCTGTCGTCTGCCGTGCGGAGCTCGGCCATGAGATAGCCCTGGACAAGATGGCTCTTGCGCTTGAGCCGGATGCTCTCGAAGCTGACCTGCAGCTCCATGCCGTCCCCCGTGGGAACCACGACTGGGGTGGTGAGTTCGGCATTCGCTCGGGATCCCACAAAGAACATGCGGTCCGGGTGAAGGGCGTAGACGTCCCGGTCTGCGAGCCAGCGGAATTCCCCGCCCACGGGAATGGGGGGGTGGAAGCAGTGGCTGAACTTGAAGTTCACCCCCTCGAAATCGCTGGTTTCGCGGAATGGGCGGACCCAGCGGAACCCGTCGCGGCTGACCCACCACTCGCAGCCGACGAAGGGGCCATGGGGGAGCGCGCCGGAGCGCGGGAGGCCCGCAGGCTGGGGGATGTACTTCACGACCCCGCCAGCCCAGAAGTCCCCGAACTTGGCGGGACGGAACTTGTAGAACTCGGTCTCGCCCGCATCCTGTCCGTCGGGGACGATCAGTTGGTTTTCGGGCAGGTGGGGGCCAGCCACGCCGAAACTGCCGCCGGGAGTCCAGGCGAGACCGTCTGGGCTGGTGCGGATGTGGAGCACGCGGCGAACGTCCTTGCCCATGTTGTCGGCATAGCGCTTGGGCCATTTCTGGTACGTGGTTTGGTAGTTGATCAGCCGCCGGTTCTCCTTGTCCCAGACCAGGCCGAAGGCGTCCTGGCCTTTGTAGATGGGGCTGTCGTTCCGGTGCTCCCAGCCCGTGCCATCCACGTTGCCGGTGAAGAGATGGAAGCGGTGTCCTTTCACAGCAGGGCGCCCGTAGTCACAGACCATGAGCAGCAGCCGGTCGTCGATGAGCACCAGATCCGCAGCCAGCCACTTGTTGTCGGGTTTGGGGAGACGGTAGACCAGTCGTTCGTCGGTGAAGACGATTCCATCGGCGGTGGTGGCGGTCAGTACATTGACCGTCTGACGGTCCTTGTGGCCGGCCACGCCAAAGACGCGCACCCGATCGCCCTCGACCGTGGTGTCGCAGATGCGGAAGCGCAGTCCCTTGGCTTTGCCGACCAGGCGGGGACGCTCGGTCCCGAAGCGGACCTTCCCGTAATCGATGCGGAGTTCTTCGGGGAAGGCGAAGGTGAAGAGTCCGGCCATGGCCAGATTTGCGATCATTTCGGGATTCTCCAGAGCCGTGGTTTGTGCCTGAACCATAGGCGGTGCGCCGCGCTCACGCAATCGGTTGGCCGCTGCCGCTTGATTGGGCGTCGCCAGAGGCTAGGCTAGTGTGTTCCGCCCGAAGCGCTATCAAAGCAAGGACACACTATGGCCGTTGACCTCGATTACTGGAATTTGCGCGGACACGCGCCCATGCTGCACGATACGGTTCGCTGCAAGGCATTTCGCCAAGCCCTAGTCGAGACCGTAACCCCAGACAGCGTGGTCCTGGACATCGGCGCGGGTACCGGGATTCTCAGTATGTTCGCCGCCCAAGCGGGGGCGAAGAAGGTCTACGCGGTGGAACGGACGGTCATGGCTGAATTGGCGCGGGAGATCATCGAGACGAATGGGTATGGCGACCGCATCGAGGTCATCCAGAGTGATGTGCAAGATGTGGAACTGCCCGAGAAGGTGGATGTGATCGTGTCCGAGTGGCTTGGTGGCTACGCGGTGGACGAGAATCTGCTGCCGGTGGTGATCCAGGCGCGCGATCGCTGGATGAAGCCTGGTGGAATCATGGTTCCCGGTCGGGTGAGCAGCGTCTTGGCCCCGGCCTACGATGTGCTCTTGCAGCAGGATCTGGACTTCTGGCGGAGCTATCCCTTCGGCTTTGATTTCGCACCTGCGGAGCGGGCGGTGGGGCAGGACTACCGCTGTGGCTGCAATCAGGTGCGGCCCGAGCATTTGCTCAGCGCCGGGCAGGAGATGTGGGTGCTGGATGGCCACACCTATTCCCACGCCGGTTCCCTGACTCGTTTCACCACCCACTTGGAGTTCGTGGCCGAACGCGATGGACAGATGAATGCGCTGGCCGCGTGGTTCCGGGCGGATCTGAGTGGACACGTTGTGCTCGACGTCGGGCCGGCCGAGCCGGATACCCATTGGGGGCGCACGGTGTTCCCGATCGGGGCGACCCTAGCGATCACCAAGGGCACCAGGATCTCGGTGGATTTCGCACTGGTGCCGCTGGAGATCGGCATGGCGACCGCAATCTGGGACGTGACCGTTGGTGACCACCACTTCCGCTCCGAGGCCAGCACCGCCGTGGTCGCGTAGGCGCCTGAATGGTCCAGGCCAGCCCGCCTACCAGGGGCGGACCGCGCCGAGATTGGCGTGCTCGATGCTCTCCTTCGGCAGTTCCTGCAGGAACCGGCTCGGGATGCGGAAGTCGGCCTGTCCCCACATGTAGCGACTCTGGACGAAGGAGACGATCGCCTCCTTCTGGGCGCGGGTGAGCCCGACGTAGAAGAGTCGTCGCTCCTCCTCGACCTGGTCGGGGTCGTCGCTGCAGTTGGCGTGGGGCAGGTACCCCTCTTCGAGCCCGACGATGAAGACGAAGGGGAACTCCAGGCCCTTGGAGCTGTGCAGGGTCATCAGGGTCAGGGCGTCGGCATCGCGGTCGTGGTTGTCCACATCGGCGACCAGGGAGACCTCCTCCAGGAACTCGGCGAGGGTGCCTTGGGGATGGTCGTCCTCGTATGTGGTGCCCCGCTCGATCAGGGCGTTCAGGTTCTCCAGGCGGTTGCTCGCCTGGGGGTCGGTCTCGGTCTTCTCCTGGTACAGTTCCACTAGTCCTGAGTGGTCGATGACGGCTCGGACGCAGGCCCCCACGGGGCTCTGTTCGATCCCGGCCAACTCCCGGCACCAGGTCCCGAATTCGCGGACCCTCTGAGTGATACGGCCCCCGATCTGCTTGGCGAAGTCGTCCATCTGCAGGAAGTGGAAGACGGGGAGGCGCTCGCTTGCCGCCGCAGCGGTGACTCGGGCGAGGGTCGCGCTCCCGACGCCCGTGGGACGGCATTCGACGACACGCTGTAGCGAGATGGCATCGCGCGGGTTCACCATGAGCTGCAGATGGGCCAGGATGTCCTTCACCTCCTTGCGCTCGTAGAAGCGCAGGCCACCCAGGATCCGGTAGGGGACGGACGCGCGGAGCAGGGCCTCCTCCAGCGCGCGCGACTGGGCGTTGGTGCGGTAGAACACCGCCATGTCCTGCAGCGGCTCGCCGTCCAGGCGAAGTTCGGCCACGCGCGCGGCCACCAGGCGGCCCTCGTCTCGCTCGTCCTTCAACTCCACCACCTTCACGCTTGTTCCCACTTCGTTCTCGGTGAAGAGTTCCTTCTCGATCCGACGGGTGTTGAAGCGGATGACGGTGTTGGCGGCCTCGAGGATGTTCTGGGTGGAGCGGTAGTTCTGCTCCAGCCGGACCACCCGCGCGTTGGGGTAGTCGGTGGTGAAATCCATGATGTTGCGGTAGTCCGCCCCACGCCAGGAGTAGATGCTCTGGTCGGGATCGCCGGTGACATGGACGTTCTGGGCGGGACCGGTGAGCAGCCGCATCAGCTCGTATTGGGTGCGATTGGTATCCTGGTACTCGTCGATCAGCAGGTAGCGGAAGCGGCTGTGGTAGACATCCTGGATGTCGGGCCGGGCTTCGAGCAGGCGCACGGTGAGCAGGAGGAGATCATCGAAGTCCACCGCATTCAGATCGCGCATGCGGTTCTCGTAGGCGGCGAAGACCTGGGGCAGGATGGAGGTGCCGTAGCCGTCTTCCGAGGCGATGTCGGCGCTGGACAGCATGGCGGACTTGGCGCGGGAGATCTCGCCCTGGAGTTGGGAGGGACTGTATTCCTTGCTCTTGATTCCCAATTCCTTGAGGCAGAGGCGGACGACGCTGCGTTGGTCGTCGGTGTCGTAGATGGTGAATTTCCCGTCGCGGCCCTCTTCGAGTTTCCCCAGGTCCCGGCGGAGGAGTTTGGCGCAAGCGCTGTGGAACGTGCCGACCCAACGGGGGGACTCACCGACCAGTTCTTCCACCCGCTCGCGCATTTCGCGGGCGGCCTTGTTGGTGAAGGTCATGGCCAGGATCTGGCTGGGCCAGATGCCCTTCGAGACCAGGTGTGCAATGCGGCGGGTGACCACCCGGGTCTTCCCCGAGCCGGCGCCGGCCACCACGAGCATGGGTCCTTCCATGTGGGTCACGGCTTCGCGCTGGGCGTCGGTCAGGTCGGTGAGAAGATCAGTCATGGGCAGGAGTCAAGAGTTCCCTGAGGTGACGGACGGCAGTGGCATAGGCATGGACCTCGTCGGCATCGAGGGCGCGGTCCAGCACGAGAATCTCGTCGATTGTCATCGGGTGCTGGCGGCCATTGGGCCCGATTTCGAGTGTGCCGCCATCGCTGGGCGTGAAGGCTCGGCCGCGAATGGCGTAGTCCGTGCGGAGCGCTCCGTCCCAGTAGACCTGGACGCGGTTGGCATTGCGGAGTACCATCACGGTGTGATGCCATTCCCCCGGTTCGAGCCAGGCGCGGCCACCGAGCTGGTTGCGGTTATTGATGCCCTTGAAGTAGTACACCTGTTGCACGTAGGTGGGTTGGCGCAGACCGCACCATTTCCCTTTCCCCCGTACGAAGTTGGCGATGATGCCGCCGCCCCGCAGAGTCAGCAGGTGGAACCCCGTCTCTGGTTTCATGGGGGCATCGAACCGCCACCAGAACGAGATGGTAAGGGGGCGGCTGGGACGGAATTCAGGGGAGAGCAGGGCCATGCCCTGGGGCTTCTTGGCGTCGGCGGCAAAGGCAAGACCCGGCCCGGTCAGGCCCCCCGGCTGCACCTGAGCGATGGGTTTCTGGAGTTTGGCCTTGAGGAGATTGACCTCGGGCTGGTCGAGGCCGTTGGCGAAGGAGTGGTAGTAGAGAACGCGGGCCTCCAGTTCCGGCGGAATGCGCAGGCAGTCGGCAGGATCGCCAGCATACAGCAGGCTGGTGAGCAGGAGACAGGTTAGGATGACGTGCCCAAAACGCATGGGCACGAATGTAACACGATGTCCGGGCTTTGTCCCTGCGGTTTCATCCGCTAGGTTTCCCCCGTTCCCCTTCGCGCGCCGTTCCTGGGCACCACCTTCTCCGGAGTGAACACGATGATTCTCGACCAACTGACCAACTGGCAGGCCTATGCCGCCTGCCATCCCGCCTTCGCCCAAGCCTTCACCTACCTGGCCGAGACGGATTTCGGCAAGATGGAGGCAGGGACCTACGAGCTCGACGGCAAGCGGGTCTACGCCATGGTGCAGGATTGCGAGGGGCGCGGGGTCGAAGGCGCTCGCCTGGAAGCCCACCAGAAGTACATCGACATTCAGTTCACCGTCTCGGGGCACGAGGTGATTGGCTGGGCGGATCTCGCAGGGGTCGCAGGCGAGGGGTACGATGCCGAGAAGGACGCGGAGTTCGCCACTGGCGAAAGCACGACCTGGATCGATATTCCCGCCGGGCACTTCGCGGTTTTCTTTCCCCGCGACGCGCATGCTCCCCTGGCGGCGACCGGCTGCTGCCGCAAGGTCGTGATCAAGGTCGCGGTCTAGCACTGGGGCAGAACTCACGAAACCCACGAAGGGTGGCCCGCGGGGGAGCGTTGTCCCTTGCGTCCCTCCTGTCCCTTGCGTCCCTTTCCCTACTCAGGCAGAGGCGCGACGGCGAT